>JAHRVD010000187.1 GCA_019090845.1 Marinosulfonomonas sp. | reverse complement strand
CAGGCTGCCAACACCACGAGCGACATCTCTGGGCCGTTTTCAAAAACCACCGCAATCCTCGGTCGAGCGCCCCCCCGCGAAAGCGCCATACCATCAATACCATTAGCAAGCTGACTGACGACGCCGAACAATTGATCATATTTTAGTGTCTCAAAACCGGGCCCATATATGGCATCGGTTTCGCCAAAAGAACGGGCTGCCGTCTGCAACAAGGAATAGACGTCCTGACCGCTATAGGACGCAGTATCACTCACGCGGGTGCCCCGGTCGATTTGCGGTTTTCGGTCTGAATCCGGTGCCAAACTGGTTGGATCGTCCCATCCGTGGCGACATTCAGCGTCTTTTCCCGTTCAAGCCACCGCACAAGGTCACGCTGCGGTCGCGAGGGATTGCAAATACTACCGCGATCAACTTTGGCCGTCAGTTCATCGATCGACTTTGACCAGTAATGGTTGATGCGAAACACCGCATAGCTGATTTGCATCCCGGCAACCCGTTGGCGGGCCGGGTCCCGATTTTCATCCAATATTTCCCCGAACCAAAGTTTTTTGGGTTTATGGATATTGTATTTACGGACTTGGCGGGGGTTGACGATGCTTTTCCCATCGCGTGACCATCCGGTAACATAATCAGACTTGTCAGCCATCACCCCGTGATTGAAATCGTCCTCGTTTACATGCTTCAGATCAAGACACTGCTGGTATGCCTGGATCACCGACCCCATCGGCCTTTTGGCGTGACCGGAAGATCCGAATAAAACCCAGTATACGAAAATCGCGGCTACTCCCCGGTAATTTTCCAACAATTCCGGTAAGTTACGACCTGTCGGGCTGTAGAGGAATTCATCAAGGTCAATGAACGCAATCCAGCGGGCTCTGGTTCTGAAATTTCGAATGCAGTGGTTGTAGGCGGCGACCTGCGCCTTCTTGGGCCAGCTTTTAACCGTTACAATTCCACGCTCAATCCAGGGCTGCAATACTTTGGCATAATCATCCGTGCTGGCATCATTATAAAGATAAAAATGGTCCACGCCGACACCGTGGTGAAATATCAGCCATTCCTGCAGATACAGCGCCTCATTCTTGAAAATGGCACAAACTGCAAGTTCATGACTGAAGCTTGCCTGCCTATCCCGAAAAATGGCAATTCGGCGACCAATATTTTTGAAAAAATCATACACGCGATTCTGCCCCACCAGTAACGCTCTTGGCCCAACCAGCACCAGATTCCAGTTTAACCGGGTTGTTTGGTTTTAAACAAGAACCCGGCCCAACCTGCAGAGATCGCAGAAACTGAAAAACCGCAAACTTAGTCAATACGAACCATCGGGCTCTCGTTGCAAACAATGTTGCGTCAGCATATTTTCACGATGCCATTCCGACGCCATTGGAGCATCTGCATATTCATGGAAACTGGGCGTACCAAGCGTGAAATGCAGTAATTTCGCATCCTGGTTTTCACCAAATTCATCCGGCAGCCAATTCCATTCGATCGGCAGCTTTCCAATCAATGAATCATCAAGCCAGGTGAACCGGTGAAGTTGTGCACCGGTGCTGCGGGCCACAAACTCGGGCGTCACAATGCTATTTTTTGGGTGGCCACAATTCCAAAGCACCACACTTGACCAATTTTTGCGCGGATAATCTTGGTTCACTGAACCAAGATACTTGGTTCCGGCCTTAGTCTTATAGTCATGGTGGACACACATCACGGCTTTGGACTCATCGCGCAGCGCCCATAGCTTGGCGATGTCGTCACGCAAAATCATATCGCCATCGATAAACAGGGCCCACCCCTCGTATTTCATCAGATGCGGTACCAGAAATCTCGAATATACAAACTCATTTGAAGCGTCCGTATGACTTTCGGTGTATTCGCGAAGGTTATTCAGCGCCAACGGCGAAATGGCGACAACATCCGTTGATTTTCGAATGATGCTATTGGCGCAAACGTGAAAGGCAATTGCCTCGCGAGGGTCAAAACCTACAAATATCGGTATCATCAAACCGCCTACATAATCTGGTTGGAAACACACATTAATTCTAAGTAAACGAACGCATCAGTTCAGTATAGCTTACCCACCCACAAAGTCAGATATTGTTCAAAAATTGGATACAGATGGACCAGATGCACATTCCTGATGGATCAGTGATCTGATCGACGCGGTCAGGTGTTGCAAATCTTGGCGATAGAGCATTTTGAAAACGGCGGCGTCCAATTTCAGGCGCCAGCCACCTGAATTAATACTTCGCTGCATTTTTTTGACGCGTCGATCAACAAGTTCCATCCCAACAAACCGTGACATGCGATCCAAGTCTTCTGATCCATTCATAAACTGCCCATAGTCAACGATCAGGCGTTCATCGGGAGTTTGGGATTGGTAGGCCTCTAAAACGCGGGTGTTGTAAACATGCCATGCCCGCAACGCCCTTACGCCTCTGAAAGGCTTAAGCCACGACCGTTTGGTATAATGGGCGTGCACTTGGGCAAAACTGCGCACGACGCAGATAATCTTGTGCCGTGGTAAAATCTCTTTCCAGTAGTCGTAGGTGAGGCAGGTTCTTGGATCTTTGAAACCAAGGGGTTCTTTGCTGGCAGACAGTTTTGCAACCAACGCCTGCGCTTTGGCATCCAATGCCGGAGTCACCCGCGAAACATCCAGCGACTTTACCAGTTTTAGGCTGCTGCGGTTTCCACAGTCCAAAAGATCTTTGTTCAATTGGTTGGTTGAGGCGCGCTCAAAGAAGTTGCCCTGATCGTATCCACCGGCCTCTGGCGCCACGACCATCCGAACCCCGGAGTGATGTAAAATTTCACTCACCAGCGTCGTGCCTGATTTGTGCATGCCCAAAACTACATATAAATCCGACATTAACTGATCCAAATATGTTGCCGATGTCTTGCGACCGGAGCTTTGTCAATAAACCCTGTCACAGATTATTCAACACGCATGTTCAGAAAAAATTTCGTTGGCGATCTGGTTTCCATTTACAATATTGTGCGCCCGGGAATATGAATTACCCTAAGCGCCAATTCCTAACGAATGGATCAAAGTAGATGCCTGTGATCGACATCAATGGCCGCAGATTGCTTTACATTCATGTGCCCAAAGTCGGCGGAACCAGCGTCACTGAATTCCTCAGTCGTCACGGCGCTGTAATTTTTGATGAAAGCATGACAATTTACCAGAAGAAGTTTCGGCCGCGCCACTTGCATGCCGAGCATCTAAAGCAGATCTATCTTCCGGATATGTTTGACTACGTATTTATGGTCGTCAGAAACCCGGTTGAAAAGTTAGTTAGCGAATATCGTTATCAGCGAAGGAAAAGTGGTTTGCACTGGCAGAGCGCAACCAACTTCCAATCGTGGCTCCGCTACTCGCTTTGGCGAAGTTCAAATAGCCCTTCTTACCGCGAAAACCATTTTCGCCCACAGTCAGAGTTTGCATGTTTCAACTGCGAAATTTTCAAACTTGAAGACGGACATGGACAGTTAACCAAAAGGTTGGCGGAAATTGCAGGGATTCTCCCCGCGGAAACCGTAGACCAACTGAACAAGTCACCCCGAAAGGATTATTTGATCAGCAAGCAGAGCATTGATATCATCCACAACAGGTATTCCGATGATTTCAATAATTTCGGGTATTCCATGAATGATGGATAATTGGGCGGGCGTTGCTGGCGTCGGGGAATTTTCCAAGAGCTTTTGCTTTCAAGTCATCACTCTCACCCGAAAAGATCACCAAAACTATTACATGGCAGCCCACAGATTGGCATTTCCGACACCTGAATAGGTTGCTATACTTACCCCTTGGGCAACCCGTGGACGAGTGAATTTTGGCTACTAATTCTACATCTTCACACCTGAATGTTGTGTGTATCAAGTGGGGGAACAAATACCCTAACCACTATGTAAACCGGTTGTTTAATGGGGTCTTAACCTTCCTGAACCAACCGTTTGAATTTCATTGTTTTACCGATGACGCCAACGCAATCGATTCCAGGGTCGATGTGCATCCAATTCCAGATGAACCTTTTGAAGATCAACTTGTTGCGGCGATGAACCGAAAGGGACGGCAAGGGGCGTGGCGAAAAATATCGTTGTTCAAGCCGGGGCTTGCCGGCATGTCTGGTCCAACCCTGTATTTTGACCTTGATGTTTTAATCACTGGCGTTCTGGATCCTCTGGTAGAATTTGCGGGAAACAAAATTGGTATGCGCCGTGAATGGCGATATGAACGTCTTGGTCGGGAAGGTGGCCATGGCTCGGTTGAAATATTCGACCCGGCACAGCATTCGTTCTTATACTCCGAATTCGCCGCTGATCCGGAAGGGTCTGTCCAACGTCATCGCGGCAGTGAACAATATTATACTTCGATGACCGCTCTGCGCCACAATCAACTACGTTATTTCCCCGGCGATATGATAAGAAGTTTCAAACGAGATGCGATGCGAACTTTTCCTTCGATTGGAAAACCCGCAACCGGACCTCGCGAGAATTGTCGTGTTCTGTGTTTTCACGGCGACCCCAAAATTGAAGCGGCTCAAAAGGGACACAGATCATCATTGCTTCGATTCACTGAACCTGCACCCTGGATTGAGAAATTCTGGCGCGAGCCTGACGTTCAAGCCGGAAATAAACCGCAAACCGGAAATAATCGGCCGGCTGGCCCCAAACAGGTAAACTGATCGGGTGATCTTCTGGTCCAGAAATTTGTGCCAAACCGGATGCAATATTGGGGTGTGCTTGCCTTGTTGAATCTCTCGTGGAAAATCATAAAGGCCGCGTGCCCTAAATTAATTCCAGTGGCATTGGTTGTGGTGTTGGCCGCCTGTAAGGAAGACGATGAAAAGGGCGACGCTGATACGAATATCCACAATATCAAGATTGAGTGCAGCGAAGGAGCGAACCGAATGTTTCCTGACGCCCAAGTTGCCGAAACAGAAAAATACGAACGCTGTATGTCAAAAAAACTGGGGAAAAACTGGCGCCTTAAACACCCAGAGCTGTCACCTGACTGAGGTTGGACAAATGATACTCGCATCCTTTTGCCGACCCTATATTTCCCCAACCGGCCAACGTCCATCACAGCGCCGTCAATTTTTATTTTGGTCGAACACCGCGCAAAAGCCTAAGATCAGATTTAGCCGGGTCGCAAATGGCCATTGTCACAGAAATTGCAGCCCATTTGGGCCGCGCCCAGAAAACCGGGACCAATAATTTGGCCCGCAGGAGACACCTAAATGAAAACTCTTAATCCGTTTTTCTTGTATTTGGTTTGTGTGTCGCTACTGGCAGAACTGGCATTATTTCGGACATTTAGTGGCGTCGTGTCGGTGCCGGACATCATGAGCTTCACCGCGGTTTGGGCCATATTTCTTTTCCTCGTTGCAGCGATTGCTAAATATTTGGACTTGCATGAGCGCCCATTCGCATCGGCGCTTGCCTACGCCGCAGTTACTGTTTTCGCCTTCTACGACATATTCCTGATTGGGACCGGCTTGGCGCTGAGCGACCAATTACTGGAAATTGGAACCTTAATTCTTTTGTCTTTGCTGTCTGTATTTTTGATTTTGGCTCTGCAAGCTCGCGTATCCGGTCCGGTGCTTATGCTTTGCGTCATTCTGGCCGCGATGGTGACGGCCGCGATTCCACATTGGCAGGCGTCATCTAAAACCGCCGTTAGCCAGGGCATCCGGCAAATTCAACTGGCGCAGGGCGCTATCGAATTGGATGTGGATTATTCGCAATTAGTTCAAATGGTCGAGTTTGAAACATCACCCAATATCTACTTGATTGGTCTTTCTGCTGCAGCACCCGGCGCAATTCTGCGCAAGCATCTTGCGCTGGAAACATCACCTCTAAATTCAGTTTTGCAGGATTTCAATTTCAGGACGTTTCGAAATGTATTTACCGAAGCACAGTTGACACGAAATTCGTATGATACGTTTCTGTCAATGCACCGGGATTATTTCCGTTTGCTACAAAAGATCGACATGGGAACTCTGGCTTCCGGGCACATCCCCAGCCCGCTTTTCGATATTTTCAGGGCCAACGGGTATGAGGTTAATGTTTTGAGCGAGACTGCAAAGCTCGGCATTAAAGGGCGCAACATTGACCACTACGAGATTGTCGAGACGCCCTCGATTTGCAATTACCACTTCATTGCCAATTCGATTAAAAAACGCGGTTTCCTCGGCGGATGCGTATTGAGAAAAATGTTCAACCGGTTCTACGATGCATCGACCGAAGAGATCATCAGTTTTCACGTTGAGAAAATCAGGGCACTGGAAAACCGCACCGCACCGCAGCTGGTATTCATGCACTTGCGTCCACCGTATCACTACCGGGGCGACAAAATGGATCAGATCGATTTGGAAAACGTGGCAGAGTTCAAGATTCAGGAGCAGGAATGGCTTGAACAAGCTGCGACAAACCTGGGCCGCTTGATGGATGCCATAAGGAAATCGGATGCCGATTCAATTGTTCTTGCCTTTGGAGACCACGGTCTTGCCTTGGCCGGGGAACCCGTCGGCGACGAACCGTCTGTATTTTTCATGCAGGATCGGTATGGCGTCCTTGGCGCGACCTATCCCAGTGATGTTTGCTCAGAATATCTTCCAAAAGAAGGAAGCTACGATTTCGTCACGACGCTGCAACTAACCAGAAATTTAGTGCAATGCTTGTCCGGCGGGCAAGACCCTTATTTGGTGCCCTACACCCATCAATCGTATTGGAATGGTCGCACGATTAATCTGGAACCATTTGTGTATGAGGAGTGAAAGTAAAGGCGTGGCAAATCGTTTTCTACCTGTTCAGGTGGTCAACGCCTAGCCTAACGCACGTTTCACAAATGTTCACAGCCGGTTTTGCAGTCTCTTGGACGACGCCATAACAGCAGCTGGCATGCGGAATTTTGCCTCTGGCGTCGATCAGGCGCTTATTCGGCATGACCATATGTGAAATGTGTATGCTGGCTCAACCGGTGCGTGTTGATCGCTGTCTGGAGTTGCACATCGCAGAAAACATGGGAGCGACACGCAGCGGCCCTCAAGATGACAAGGACTGAACCACAGGGGCGCGTCGCGGACCCATGCCTGCAAATGTTTGGCGCTGCCGGCTAGGGTCCGATTTGGGCATCAGCCAAGGCTACGTGGTCGCCCTGCCCCTCACAAACCAGTTTCTTCTGACAATGTCAGGTCAGCCGTTTCAGCGTGGCGCAAACCGCGCGCTGGCGCAGATGCTTTTGCGAGATAAGAACCAGCGGATTGTCTGGCCGTAGACTTGTGCCGTGCCGGTGCCTGATAGATGCGGTTTCATGTCCTGTTTTCTGACACTCAGGCAGCGATATGCATGTCCATGCCAGTGATGTCTGCTCGCTCTAGCAGACCGGCGACAAAGCTTTGCGCCGCGCGGGTCCAGGCAACTTTTTCTGCCGCTTCTTCCAGACGCGGACGGGCCGCCTGAAACGGCAGGATGTCACCTGTCGCGCGGGCGTCAAGGCGCAGCACGTGCATGCCGAACCGAGTCTCGACCACTTGGTCGTGAACCTCGCCGGGCACCGCCACCTGCAGGACTGCGGCGAATTCCGGCACCACGTCGCTGCCGGTTAGCTGGCCCAACTCTCCGCCCATTTCACGCGAAGCGCATTCGCTTTCCCGGCTGGCAAAGCTGTGAAATTTATCCGGGGTTTTGCGCAAGGCTTGCAGCGTCGCTTCGGCCCGTGCACGGGCAGCATCGCGCGCAGATTTATCACCCGGTCGCGCCGCATAAAGAATATGCGCCGCCTGAAACAGCGATGGCGCGCGATAGGCATCCGAATTGCGATCATAAGCGGTGCGCAAAGCTTCCTCGGTCACGGGTTCAGGTGTCACCGCCTGCTCCATCAATGCACGGATTAGCGCTTCTTCATCGGTTTCAATCTGCCCGGGGGCAAGTTCACGAGGCTCCGGCGTAAGGCTTTGGGACGCAGCCTCTTCCAGCATTAGCTGGCGCACGGCAAGCGCGCGCGCCGCCTTGCGCCAGGCCAGACCCGGCTTGCCCTTGGGCGCGTGCTGGTTCTGGGCCTCTGCTGCGATATCGGCGGCAACAAGCGTGGTCCCATTGACCACAATGTCCGGGTGTAGCGGCTTGCTCATTGCGCCTACTCCGCCGGGTTTTGCGGTTTGCGACGCGAGCGCACCACCTGATATCCGGGCCGCCAGAGATAGCGCACCGGCACCGATAACATGTGCACCAGACGGGTGAACGGGAACACCAGAAAGATGGTCAGCCCCAAAAACAGATGCAGTTTAAATATCCAAGCCACATCGGCTATGTGGCTGGCAGCATCCCCCCGAAAGGTGAATATCCCTTGGGCCCATGACATGAATTTAGTCATCTCATGGCCGTCCAGATGGCTCAGCGACACAAAGATCGTGCCCAGACCCAGTATCAGTTGGGCCAGCAGCAGCACCAGTATGGCGATATCGGCAAAGGTTGACGTCGCGCGAACACGCGGATCGGACCAACGGCGATGAAACAACATACCGCCCCCCACCAGCGCCATGACCCCGGCGACGCCCCCCGCGACAATCGCCAGTGTCTGTTTGGCACCATGGCTGATGCCCATCGCATCAAAAAGCGCGATCGGGGTCAGAAGCCCGACCAGATGGCCAACAAAGATCATCAGAATGCCGACGTGGAACAGCACCGATCCCATGATTAACTGCTTGCGCCGTAACAACTGGCTGGAACTGGATTTCCAGGTAAAGGGAACAGTTTCGTAACGCGCGATCGAACCAACAATCAGTACGGACAACGCAATGTAGGGGTAAATACCAAAGAAAAAATTATGCATCATATCCTCCAATCACTCGGCCGCATTCGCGGCGTTGGGTGCGGGGTTAACGGGCGTATCCATATTGGCGAGCATGTCGCGCACCTGCGGACAACCGGCGTTGGGATCGGGGCCAAAAACGACTTCGCTTTCCTCCCAGACCTGATCAAGCGCCTCAAGGTCGTCTGGATCATCCTCGGGTTGCTCTAACAACTCGGCCACCGCTTGCGCATCAGCCTGCTGTCCGGAAAGCTGCAACAGACCCGCAAAAACGGCTGCGTATGCAGTTTCCCGGCGTGTCAGACGATCCTGCAAGGCAGCAAAGATATGCGCGGCGTCTGCCAGAATTTCCTGCGTCTCAGCGCCTGGGCGCAGCGACAGAAATTCCAGCAGCACTGGCAGGTGGTCGGGCAGTTCCGAGGTGACCGGGTCGTACCCTGCGTCACGATAGGTTTCCACCAGCGACACCATCGCCCCGCCCCGATCACGGCTTTCGCCATGAACATGTTCAAACAGGT
>JAHRVD010000186.1 GCA_019090845.1 Marinosulfonomonas sp. | reverse complement strand
TTTTTGTCCGAACCGTCAGGATCAATGTCGCGGCTGCCTTCCGGGTGCCCGGCGACGTGCAACCGCTTGAAACCAGCCCGCTCAAACAGCCCGGTTTCCAGCAATTGCATGGAACTGTCGAAATCGCCCGCCTGGCTCGTCGGATTGCCAGCCAGTATCAGGCCCTGATCGACTCCAGCCTCGCCCTGGTAGCGCGCGATCCAGTCGCCCAGCATAGCCGCGTCGCGGATAATGCGGGCGGGAAAATGCGGCATGACATCCATTCCCGCCTCGGCCAGACGCCGGGCGGTGGTGGTCATCTCCTCTATCGTGGTTCCTTGAATATGGGCGATATAAACCCGCGTGCCCGCTGGCAGCAGGGCGCGAAAATCCGCGATCTTGTCGGCCGTGCGGGGCATGACTTCGATCGAATAGCCGCGCAATAAGGCCTGAACCGCGCCGTTGGAAGGCACCTGCGGTTCACTTTGTTTCATTCTAAATGGCAAAAGCGCCATCGCAGCCTCCCTTATACCTGACCGTTCAGTCCCATCCGTCGTTTTCAATCAGCGCCTTGATACGCGCTGCGTCGTAATCTGTATCCAGCCGCGCGGCCTCGCTTTGGGCCACGTCCATATCGCTGCCGTCCCCGTCCAACGGCACCGGATCGCTTTTGCGCCACTGGGCCAAATAGGCGTCGGTTCCGGCCGCACCGGTCTTCATTGCGGCCCGGTCGATAGCCTGTTCAAACCTCTCTGGCAGCTGCACCTTGGCCGCCCGCCGGCCACGCCCGACAATCACCTGCGCCGGTATGTCGCGCCAATAAACGATCGTTACGTCCGCCATGTTATTTGTTCCTGTCCTGTAGCCACCATGAGCAGCGATAACCCAAATTGCCGAACCATTTTCGACATGCGATAGCCGGTTTGCGACCGCATGGGCCAGTTATGCGGAGTTTGCCGACAATACCAGTCTTTGGTCGTCAGATATCGGTTCAAATCCGACCGGGTTGCGGGGGCTTGCCAAGCAGGGTCGGCAAATGCCCTGTTCTGAATGTTCTAAAATGACGAAAGATCAATGTTTGATCCTATTGACTGTGCCGCAAACTTCCATAATATTCCATATTAACGAAAAAAGTGGATTTTTTGACATAATCCGATCTGTAGATCAGCGCCATGATGGCCTGTTTGTCAGTAAGACTATGTTGGGGACGGGTGAAGGAATTTCCAATTCTACGAGAACTTTCGATCAAGCGCTTGGTGGCAATAAGTGCTGCGTTGGTTTGCGTGAATTGTTGCAGGGGCTGCCGAATGCCCGATATCTCTATTGATTGCGAATTTTGCTGAAGGAGGATGACGATGTCATCAAGTGATGAGCTACCGATTGGTCAACTGGTGCGTAAAGAAAGCGTGCACAGCCGTGTCTACACCGACAAGAAAATATTTGACCGCGAGATGGAAGAGATTTTCCGTCAGGGGTGGGTCTTTATAGGTCACGCATCCGAAGTCCCAAAAAAGGGCAACTTCATTCGCCGCACGATGGGGCTGGAAGAAGTCCTGATGGTGCGCACTATGGACAACGAAATATCCGTTCTGGCCAACCGTTGCACGCATCGTGGCAATCTGTTGTGTCAGCACAAAAAGGGTAAAAAGCGCAACTTTGCCTGTGAATACCACGGCTGGGTTTTTGATTTTAAGGGCAACCTGATTGATGTGCCGTTTTCGGATGGTTTCAAGGGCGAGCTTGCGGATCATGCGACAACGGCGGCGAAGGTTTCCAACTATCGCGGCTTTGTCTTTGCGACATTCAATACCGACCCGATTTCGCTGGAAGAGCATCTTGGGCGCGCCCGGTTTGCGCTTGATCGCGCGTCTGATCTGGCGCCCGGTGGCGAGCTTGATCTGTATGGCGGCTGGGTTGAGCATGCGTTCAAATCCAACTGGAAGATGCTGGCCGAAAATAACGTCGATGGTTATCACGTCAGTTTCGTGCATGATTCCTTCGCTAAAGGCATCAAAGTTAACTACAAATACGAAAATGTTCTGGTCACCGAAGAAGATAAGCTGGAATGTGTGGCGCGTGATCTTGGCGACGGACATGCCGAGATTGACTATGAGCCGACCTATGAAAAGCCGCTGGTCTGGCTGGGCGTCGACCCGGATCGCTATCCTGAATATACCGACGCGATGGCCAAGGCTTATGGCGCCGAGGAATCGCAGGAAATTATGCGCAAAGGTCCACCCCATACCTTTATTTTCCCCAACCTGTTTATCGCCGAAACCGCCGTCACGATGGTTCAGCCAACGGGCGTTGATGGTGTGGTGAACTGGCATACGCCGCTATACCTCAAAGGTGCGCCCGAGGCGGTCAACCGCCGCATATTGCGCCAGTGCGAAGCAGCCCTTGGGCCGTCGGCGTTTTTGCTGGCTGATGACGCAACCATTTCCGAGCGCCAGTGGGCGGAGCTTGAAAATTCGCCTGCGTGGCTTGATCTGTCGCGCGGCGCTGATCGCGAAGAGGTTGAAGAGGGCGGCACAATCACGTCGCATTATACCGATGAAACCCCCAACCGGGGCTATTGGCAGCACTATGCCAAGGTGTTTAACGACGCCGATGCCCGTGCCGCCGATAATGCCAAAAGTGCAGTGGAGGCAGCAGAATGAGCGATCCAACAACCCAGCCCAAATTCCTGCCCTACGAAGAACGCTGCGAGGTCGAGGATTTTATTCTGACCGAGGCGCGTTATGCGGATGAATCCCGCTACGACGATTGGGAAGCCCTGCTGGAAGACGATATGATATATTGGGTGCCGCGCGGAGTGGGTGACTTTGACCCCAACCGCGACATCTCGATCATCAACGACAATCGTTCCCGGGTGGCGACGCGTATCCGGCAGCTTAAAACTGGCACGCGCCACAGTCAGACGCCGGTTTCGCCAATGTCGCGGATAATTTCAAACATCGTGATTACCCGGCTGTCAGACAGCGAATACAAAGTGAACGCGAATTTCGTTTTGCATGAGATTGCGGTGCAATCTACCGAGATCATGAACATCATGCCGGGGCGTGTTGAATACCACATCCGCCGCCGTGAAAACGGCTTTGGGATGTTTTACAAAAAGATCACGCTGATTAATGGCGCAAGCGCGGTTCCAACGATCGCCTATCTGATTTGATTTTGCGGCTGGCCCGGGTTCATCGGGCCGGCCATATTTTTTCGACAATAAAAAGCTGCAAAAAGCAGCGACGGGGATGGAAAATTGAAGCTTTCAGATATGGTGCGCGCCTGTGGGCGCAATTTGCCGGAAAAAACTGCATTCATTCAGGGTGATCGCAAGGCAAGCTGGGCGCAGATGGAACAGCGGGCTGGTAAACACGCGGCCATGTTCAATCAACTTGGACTGGAACGGGGCGATGTTGCTGCCATCCTGTCGCAGGAACGTATCGAAGTTTATGAACACTGGTTTGGCTGTATGCTGGCTGGCAATGTTCGGGTTGGGATAAACTGGCGCTATTCTGAACACGAGATGATCCACTTGCTGAACGATTGCCGTCCCAAACTGCTGCTGGTGGATGCCAATTGCATCGAAAAACTGCCCGCTTTGGCCGACACGCTAAAGGAAATCGGCTGCCAGTTGGTCGGGTTTGGCGAGGGCCACGGGTTGGATCTGGACATGGAAACGCTGTTTGCCGGGATCACCGAGACGCCCGAACCGGTGCATTACGATGGCGACGAGGTGGTGCTTTATACCTATACTTCCGGAACCACAGGTCTGCCCAAATGTGTGATGCTGACCGAGGTCGGGGTTCGCATGGCGATCCTGAATACGACGCTGGCGTTCGGGATAAGCCCCGATGACATTTGGTATCGTCCCAACCAATCGTCCTGGGTCGTGCTGGTGGGCAATTCGGCCGGGCTGGCCAGTGGGGTAACGATGGTTATCCCGGATGGCGTGTTCTCGACCGAGGGTTTTTTGCACGACATTGAGCAGCACAAGGTGACGGTGGCGCTTTTGGTGCCCACAAGCCTTGGGCGGATGCTGGAAGAAGCGCGCGGCGGGGCCTATGATCTGT
>JAHRVD010000185.1 GCA_019090845.1 Marinosulfonomonas sp. | reverse complement strand
TCAGTTTAGCAAAGCAACCGGTGCGTCATCGTCGCGGACAAAATCCAGCGGCGCTTTGTCGAGCGCGGCGGTGCTGCGTTTAAATTCATAAATGATCGTGCCGCCGTTTTCTTCTGAGGCAACGATCAGACACTGATACAAATGGTGTTCACCGTCATAAACATCGACAAGGCCGCGCAGCCGCGGCGCGTCTTCTATGTCCAGTGCGAAACCGGTGTCCCAGAACCGCAAAATTGGAAATATATCACCGCCAGCATGTAGCCGCAGTCGGCTTTTGCGCCGCAAGGCTTGTTTGCGAGCAAGTTCCAGCCCTTCGCGTACTTCTTTTGGCAAAAATTCTGACATTTGTTCCCCTCCAGACCCAGTTAACAAGAATGCCTGCAATTCCAGTTAGGTCAAGTAAACGCGACACAATTGTAAACAATGCGAAAAAGATGCGGTTTAGGCGGTGTTTGTTGCCACTTTGGGACGCAATACATGCGGAATTGTCGGATCATAGAGCGCCGAATCGCGAAAATCCTGCACTTCATTCAACACCGGGCCGACAAGAATCAGGGCCGTGCGGGTGATTTTTTCGGCACGGACCTTTTCCCGGATATCGCTTAAGGTGCCGCGGATGAACTGCTGATCCGGCCAGCCAACGCGATAGGCGACAATCACAGGGCAATCAGCGCCGTAGAACGGCACAAGCTGGCGCTCAATTTCGCGCAAATTGCGAATCCCTAGATGGATAGCCAGCGTGGTTCCTGTGCGCGCAAAGTTTTCCAAGGTTTCGCCCGCTGGCATCGAGGTAGACTTCATCGACACCCGTGTCAGCACAATCGATTGGCCAATTTCCGGCACCGTCAGTTCCTGCCCCAACGCCGCCGCCGCTGCGGCATACGCCGGAACGCCCGGTATAATCTGATAGTCAATTCCATCCGCCTTTAGTCGGCGAATTTGCTCGGCGATGGCACCATAAAGCGACGGGTCACCTGAATGCACGCGGGCGACATCCTGACCATTTTCATGCGCGGCGACAATTTCTGCATGCGTCTGATCAAGCGTCATCACAGCGGTGTCTAAAACACGTGCGCCATCGGGGGCGCAGGCCACAACCTCGACCGGAACCAGCGATCCGGCAAACAGGCACACCGGGCATTCACCGATCAAGCGTTCGGCCTTTTTTGTCAGCAATTCCGGATCACCCGGCCCTGCTCCGATGAAATAAACTGTCACGACAAATCTCCGTCAATTTTGCGCCCGTATCCGCGTGGCGTGTACATTCTTGGCCCCTCGCCCAATTGCGCCAGCCGCGAATGCGACGAGCCGATCAACACCACCGTCAGCATGTCGACTTCGTCCACTTCCAGCTGTGCCAATGTTCGGTAGCGCACAAATTCTTCCGGGCGCCCCAAAGAACTGGCCAACATGACCGGCGTGTCCGCAGGCCGGTGCTGCAACAACACATCACGCGCGTGGGCCAGCAATGTGCGCCGCCGACGCGACACCGGGTTGTAAAAAGCAATCACAAAATCACCCTCTGCCGCTGCCTGAATACGGCGTTCAATATCCTCGCGGGGGGTTAATAAATCCGACAGCGAAATCGCGCAGAAATCATGGCCAAGCGGTGCGCCGGCACGCGCGGCAGCCGCTTGCAATGCAGAAACACCGGGTGCGCTGACAACTTCGGCCCGACGCGCGGCATCCGATACCCCATGCGCATCGGCGTCCCTGTCGAGCAGCTCAAACACCAGCGCGCCCATAGCGTAAATGCCAGCGTCCCCGGAACATATCAGTGCAACGTTCTTGCCCGTTCCCGCCTGTTCCAGCGCGTAACGGCAACGATCCTCTTCGCCACCAAGGGGGAAATCCGTGCGTTTTTTTCCTGCCGCCAACGGCCCGAGCAGGTCGATATACAGGCCATAGCCCACCAATTCTTCTGCATCAGCAATCAGGCGGCTGGCCTCGGGCGTGCGCCAGCTTGATTGGCCCGGACCGATCCCCACAACCGAAAGCTTGCCCCGCGCCGTTCCAGCCAGATCAACAATCACATCCGAAGCAATACCAATGGCACAGGTCGCGTTGGCAGTTTTGGTTTTAGGGCGGTGCAATTGCCCGGTCTTCCCAGCCAGTGCCAGTGCGGCCCCTTCGGATACACCGTGGCAGCCGACCTCGGCAAAAACCACGTCCGACGCATTTTCCAAACGCGGCGCCTCGGCTTCCAGTTCGGCGGCTGTGAACAGGCGCAATGGCACATCAAGTTGACGAGCAAGTTCAAGAACCGCAGGTTCATCAGCTTTCAGATCAAGCGTACCGATAGCCGCCAGCGCAGCGGGCGCAACATTGGACTCTGCCAGCGCCCCGAAAACAAGTTCCGCAAGCTCCTCTGGCGGACAGTTGCGCGCACACCCAACCCCAAGCGTCAGCTTAAGGGGGCGAAATACCAACCCGTCTGTTTGCCTGGCCTCGACAGGTTTCATTGACGCCGTCATCACAACACCGTCCCCTTGTGGCAAATCCGCCAGCCATGTCGCATCCACCGCGGCTTCGCCCACAACCTGCGCCCCTGCGCCTGACAAAAGCGCAGCCATCGCACCTTTGGCCCCATCGGGGTTTTCCAGACGCCAGCCTTGTGGCGGCTCGTCCAGAGCCACGCCAAGCGCGACATCCCCAGCCGTTGTAACCGCTGCCTGACCGCCAGCGGCACTGGCAATCTGCCGAGCAAGCCGGTTGCCCCCACGATGCCCGCCCAACAGCGGCACAACCATGGCGCCATCATCGGAAACCGATATGACCGGTGGTTCAGAACGTTTGTCCGCCAAAAGCGGAGCAACAGCGCGGATCAGAATTCCGGCAGCGCAGACACCGATCACAGGAACACCTGCGCCAAACATATCGCGCATATGCTCTAACGCATTGTCAAAAAAAGCGTCCGCATTTTCGACCCGATCCTTGCGCCCATGGACCGCACAATTCAGCGCCCGGGCAATAGAATGGCCCGTCGCCTCGCCGGAACGAGAAAGAACAATTACAACCGGGTTTACAGCCACGGATCAGCCCCTTTTGTCACAAGTATAATTGAAAAATACGGTGCGGTTTCCGGGGCATCTGCCAGCGGCAGTCGACGTTCGTCAGGCAAGGTAGCCCGCTCGATATAGACCGCACAATCCTCTAACCTCAAATCGCGCAAGACCCCGCGCAGCTTGGCCAGATGCCGCCCGACCTTCATCAACACAACCGTATCTGCCTGTGCAATTCGCGATCGCAACTGCTCTTCTGGCAGCGGGCCGGGGATGACTGTAATCACCTCGTTTCGTGCAACCAATGGCCGCCCTGCCAATGCGGCACAGGCAGTTACCGATGTGACACCGGGGACGACCTCGACCGAAAAATCCTTGGACAAACGCGCGTAAAGATACATGAACGAGCCGTAGAAAAACGGATCGCCCTCGCAAAGGCAAACAACGTTTTCACCGCTTTCAAGGTGCTTTGAAATCTGTGCGGCGGCTGCGTCATAAGCGGCCTGCGCTGGCGCGCGCTCTACCGTCATCGGGATGCTCATCTCGATTTCGCTCACGCCCGGCCCTATCAAATCAGCCGCAATTGAGCGCGCCATACTTTGCGTGCCCGGCAGGGCCGGATAGGCGACAACGCGTGCCTCGCGGATCAATCTTGCCGCTTTCACGGTCATCAGATCCGGGTCGCCAGGGCCCAGTCCAACACCAAATAATATGCCGCTCATCGCTTTATCAGACTCCACTGCGTGACCGGCATT
This sequence comes from Marinosulfonomonas sp., assembly GCA_019090845.1. Taxonomy (GTDB): domain Bacteria; phylum Pseudomonadota; class Alphaproteobacteria; order Rhodobacterales; family Rhodobacteraceae; genus NORP110. Next base: position 2,543 of record JAHRVD010000185.1, on the reverse strand, counting down.
TGTGGTCGCCAGCCTTGATAGCTGCCGATCGGTTCTGCCCTTTGGATCGCCAGCTTTACAAGCTGTCCGCCATGGATTTTTTGCAGCGCAATCATGACCATTTCACTTTCCAGCGTCACCGCATTTACGACAAGCCTGCCAAGCGGTTTCAAGGCCGACCATGCAGCCTCAAACACCTCTTCTGACAAACCACCGCCGATAAAAATCGCATCCGGCGCGTCCAGCCCCTGCAAAACTTCTGGCGCTTCGCCATCAAGGATTTCCAGCTTGGGCGTTCCAAGCGCCAACGCATTGGCAGCAGCCAGCGCCCGGCGATCAGCCCGCGGCTCGATCCCGATGGCGCGCGCATAACGCGCCGCGCGCATCCATTCTACCGCAACCGAGCCGCAACCCGTTCCAATATCCCACAACAATGCGCCCCGCATCGGCATCAGCTTGGCAACGGTCACTGCGCGAACCTCTTGCTTGGTCATGGTTCCGTCGCTTTGAAACAGCGCGTCCTCCAACCCCGGCACGCGTGGCAACAGGGCCGCATCGGGTGCCGCAATACATTCGACAGCCAAAGTATTGAACGCGGGCACGACGTGGGTCCAGCTATTGGCCAAGCCGTCAAAACGCTCTTGGTTTTGTCCGCCCATTGCCGCCAAAACCGTCATCCGGCTTTCGCCAAATCCGCGCTCGGTCAGGAATTTCGCAATCTGCCCCGGTGTGTCCGCCCCGGTCGTCAGGATTAGCAGCCGCTGGTCGGGCTGAATAAACGCAATCATCTGCTCAACCGGGCGCCCATGCACGGTCAAGGTTTCCACATCCGCAATCGACCAGCCCATCAACGCCGAGGCTAGTTGAAACGCGCTAAGCTGCGGGTGATAGACAATCTGGTTTGGCGGGATCGTGCGCCCGATCCGCGCCCCGACCGAAAACCAAAGCGGATCACCCGTCACCAGCACCACGACCCGGCGCCCGCGAAAGTCCTGCAACGTGTTAATCATCGCATCAAACGGCGACGGCCATGCAATGCGTTCGGCGCCCAGACTATCGGACAATGCGTGATGGCGCTCACCACCGACGATGATTTCTGCGGCTTCAACGACCGTGCGGGTGGCCGGCGTCAGACCGTCCAGACCGTCCTCGCCAATTCCAACAATGTGCAGCCACGCAGTCATCCGCGATCCTCGGGCAGGCCTGCCGCCAGTGCGTTCACTGCGGCCGAAGCAATTGCCGATCCGCCGCGCCGACCGCGCAAAGCGACAAAGGGGCAATCGCGCGGGTTGTCGGCAAGCTCGGCCTTGCTTTCGGCAGCGCCGACAAACCCAACAGGAAAGCCAAGGATAACGGCCGGTTTTGGCCACCCGCTGTCGAGCAGCTCCAACAAATGAAACAGCGCCGTCGGCGCGTTGCCAATAGCAACCACAGCGCCATCAATCTGATCGCGCCAAAGTTCAACCGCTGCGGCCGATCGGGTTGTGGCGTTCTGCTTTGCAAGGTCGGGGACCTGCGCATCATTCAGTGTCACAATGACGTCATTCGCCGCTGGCAGACCCCGCCGGATAATGCCCGCACCCACCATTTCGCAATCGCACAACACCGGCGCGCCAGCCGCCAATGCGGCCTGCCCCGCCTGAAACGCCCCATCAGAAAAAGCCAACCGGTCCGCAACTTCTATCATCCCGCAAGCATGAATGACCCGGATCGCCAAAGCATCCATTCCCGGCCCGAACCGATCAAGCCGCGCCTCGCGCCGGACGGTCGCAAAGCTTTCTGCATATATCGCGCTTGGCTCTTTCAGATAGGGGCGCATGCAGGCACCCCACACCCTGAAGGGCCAGCTTGATTTTCAGTCAGAAACATCACGTTTTTGCTTTCCGCGCACTTTCCGGGCCAAGCGGATGGTCCGCATGCGGATAGGACGCATGATGGTGGTGATGCACACCGTCACCGTGATCATGGGCGTGATCGTGATGATGGCTATCGCCTGTCTCGGCCTCTAGCCGACACAGCCCGGTGCAAAAACTGTCGCACAACTCGCAATCCTCAACGTTTGAACCGGGCGCTGACGCGCCCTGTCCTTCAACGTGATGGTGATGGCTTTCCTGAACCGCGCCAACCTCGGCCTCAAAGCCCAGAATTGAGGTTCGGTATTTGCACATCGCACAGTTGTCGGGCGGCAATTCGCCAACCTGTTCCAATATTCGTTCAGCGAAGGTTTCCAGAACTTTCGGGTGGTCGCTAAGGTATCCGGCCTTAACGAACTGAAGGTCCGGGTGCGCCGCGGCGACTTGATCCGTAAAGCCATAAATCCGGTCAATCAGCACGCCGGTGAACAGAAAATACGGAAATACAATAATGCGCTTGTAGCCAAGGCGCGTAACTTTTTCCAAACAAGGTTCAACAAGCGGAAAAGTCACGCCGGAATAGCCAACTTCACACCAGCCAAACCCCATGCCTTCCCACAAAATGCGCGCAATCTTGGACACATTTCCATTGGCGTCCGGATCAGATGCGCCCCGCCCAATGACAACCAGACAGGTTTCTTCCAGCGGTAT
>JAHRVD010000184.1 GCA_019090845.1 Marinosulfonomonas sp. | reverse complement strand
TAATCGAGGTCGATTTGCGCGCCGGGGGAACAAAGACAGACGAATTTCTGGCGATGAACCCCAATGGTAAAATCCCGGTTCTTCAGGACGGCGATTTCGTGCTTTGGGAATCGCGCGCAATCAACAGCTATCTTGCCAGCAAGAAACCGCAAGCGGGGCTATATCCCGACGACGCCAGGGCCCGTGCGGTTGTCGAACAATGGTCCAACTGGCAGGCCATTCATCTTGGGCCATCAATGCAAAAGGTTTCTTTCGAAAAATTCATGAAAGAAAAGTTTGGCATGGGTGATCCAGATCAGGCTGTCATCGACGCCGAATCCAAAAATATCGAACAGTTTCTGGCTGTTCTGAACACTGGTCTGGAGGGCAAAGATTGGATTGCCGGCGCACTTTCGGTCGCTGACTTCGCACTGGCCAGCACGTTCATGTATCGTGTGCCTGCCGGTATCTCGCTGGACGCTGTGCCAAATGTTGCCGCCTGGATTGAACGTCTTGAGGCGCGGCAATCCTGGCAGGATGCGTTTGCGCCGGTCAAGGCGATGATGGGATAAAATGCCTGTTCGGGCGGCCGGGTTTGCGTTTGCACGCCCTTGGCCGCCCGCACCATTATCCGGCGGATTTATGCCGCGCCCGCGCTGTGCTGATCCGCTCCTGATAACCCTGCGGATCGCCATATTCCGCAAACCCCAAATACCTCCCGTTCGCCCGCGACACCCGCGCCTGATGTTTGATCGGACACCAGTGTTCCTCGGTCCTTGAAGCGATTTCACTGGTGTAGGAAAGCAACCCGTTGGCGTAGGAACAATAGACACAATTCAGTTTTTCGATCCCGTTGAGATACCCCAGAAGGTGGCGGTCAAACACGATATGATCGCGCCGCGCCACCCTGTTGATCCGGTAGACCGGAAAACAGATGGCCTGAAACAGTGAAACGAATATATCGAGCAGAACCAGTGGCAGTGCGAGCGCATAAATAAACGGGGCCGTCAGGCTCACCAACACCCGAGAATGCCGCAGATAGCCCAAAATACCGGTTCGCAGGGCCCGGTTGCGCCGCTGCAGTTCTTCGCTCAGGACCAGCCGCCCCTTTTCGATCGTCAGATCCAATGCGGCGCGGCGTTTTTCGAACTCGTCTTCAAGACTATCCTCAAAATCCCGGAAACGCTGGATGATCTTTTCCTGCTCCTCCTGAAAACTGCGTCTTTGCCGTTCATCTTGCATGTCGCCCCCTTCGGCGGTCTGTCCCAGCCTGTCTGCCAGTATCTTCAAAATTCTGCCAACTGTCACGCGGCAGACTGGATCGCCCGTGGATTCCGTTATTTTGCGCCATTTTAGCGCAACCTCCTTGACCGAGATCAAAGATTACCGCCACAGTTTCATGAAACGTAAATACTGGGTTCTCCCCGCTAAGGGCAGCATTCGTTTTTCTGCCCGACGTCATTATTTGTCACTCGTTGCCAGCATTTGGAGTATCGGCATGAAACGTCTCAACAACAAAATAGCACTGATCACCGGCGCCGCCTCTGGCATTGGGCTGGAAGCCGCCCGATTGTTCCTTGAAGAAGGCGCCAGCGTCGTTCTTGTTGACAGGAACGAAGCGGCTTTGACGCAAGCTGCGGCTGATCTGGGCGCGCCGGACCGGGTGCTGGGGGTGGCTGCCGACGTATCATTGGAAGACGACGTGCGCCGCTATGTGGATGCAACCGTGGACCGGTTCGGTCGGATCGACGTATTTTTCAACAACGCCGGTATCGAGGGGAAATTCGCCCCCCTGACCGATCAGGACACCGCCGAATTCGACAAGGTAATCGCGGTTAATTTACGCGGCGTTTTCCTAGGGTTGAAATACGTTCTTAAAGTGATGGTGGCGCAGGGTAGCGGCAGTGTTATCAACACTTCGTCCGTCGCCGGACTGCGCGGATTTGCCAATCTGTCCCCCTATGTGGCGTCAAAACACGCGGAAATTGGCCTGACCCGCAGCGCCGCCGTCGAGGTCGCACCAGCGGGCGTGCGGGTCAATTCAATCCATCCCTCGCCGATCGACACCCCGATGATGCGCTCTATCGAGGATGCGGTCAGCCCCGACAACCCGCAGGCCGTCAAAGCCCAATTCGTGGCGGGCATTCCGTTGGGGCGCTACGGTCAACCGATTGATGTCGCCCATCTGGCGCTGTTTTTGGCCTCAGACGAAGCTTCATTTATCACCGGCGGCCAATATACCGTCGACGGCGGAATGGTTGCGGCCTAACATCGAGCGCTTGTGCGTGAACGAGATTAAGGATTACCGCGATGATGACCAACGCATCAAAAACCCGCTTGCTCTACTTGGCACTGGCCGCGCTGGTCTTTGGCGCAGCGTTTTATTTCTGGCAATCGACAGAAAACGGCGACCTGCCAGAGGGCGTTGCGGGCGGCAATGGCCGGGTGGAGGCGGTCGAGATTGACCTTGCCTCGATGATCCCCGGCAGGGTCGAGGACATTATGGTAACCGAAGGCGAATTCGTAACAGTCGGCCAGGCGCTGGCGCGGATGGATACTTCGAACCTGCAAGCCCGCCTGCAAGAGGCCCAAGCCTACCTTCAAAAAGCAACGACCGGCATTGATATAGCACAGAATTTTGTGGTTCAGCGTCAGGCTGAACTGCGCGCGGCGCAGGCCGTCGTTCTGCAACGGCGAGCAGAACTGAACAGCGCGCAAAATCAACTTGGACGGACCCGCGAACTGGTGGCAGACAAGGTCGCCACCCAGCAGCGTCTGGATGAAGATACAGCGCGCTATCAAAGCGCACTTGCCGCCGTCAGCGCGGGCGAAGCACAGATGGCAGCCGTTCAGGCCGCGATCAGAGCGGCGCAGGCGCAGGTCGTCGGTGCAAATGCCGATGTTCAGGCAGCGCAGGCAACTATCGGACGAATTAAAACCGATATCGACGAGGGCCTGCTTAGGGCACCCCGTAACGGACGGGTGCAATATCTGGTGGTTCGTCCGGGCGAGATTGTGCCCGGCGGCGGTGTGATTTTGAACATGGTCGATCTGACAGACGTCTATATGACTTTCTTTTTGCCCACAGCACAGGCCGGGCTGATTGCGCTGGATGACGAGGCCCGCATCGTGCTGGATGTCGCACCGCAATTCGTGATCCCGGCCAGAATTTCATTCGTTTCAGATGTGGCGCAATTCACCCCAAAAACCATAGAGACCCAGGACGAGCGCGCCAAACTGATGTTTCCCATCCGCGCCCGGGTCGACCGCGACTTGCTTGAACGTTATCTTAAGCTGGTCAAAACTGGCCTGCCCGGCATGGCCTATGTGCGCACAGATGCTGCGGCTGACTGGCCCGAGATGTTTCAGGTTCAGCTTCCCCAATGACATCTGACGCCCGATCACAGCGGCCAATCGCAAGTCTGGCCAATGTGACCCTGAAATATGGTGCGGTTTCTGCACTTGACGATATTTCTTTTGAAATTCCTGCGGGCTGCATGGCCGGGCTGATCGGCCCGGATGCGGTTGGAAAATCCAGCCTGCTTGCGCTTTTGGCCGGTGCGCGGAAAGTCCAGCAGGGCCAGATCACGCTGGACGGTGGAGATATGGCAAATGCGCGCCACCGGCGCGAGATGGTTCGCAAGGTTGCCTATCTGCCCCAGGGGTTGGGGCGCAATCTTTATCCGATATTGTCGGTGCGCGAAAACATCGACTTTTTCGCGCGGTTGTTCGGGCAGGATACTGAAGAACGCAAACGCCGTATTGACAGGCTGACCAAGGCCACCGGTCTGCACCCGTTTCTTGACCGCCCTGCGTCCAAACTATCGGGCGGCATGAAACAAAAACTTGGCCTGTGCTGCGCGCTGATCCATGATCCCGAGGTGCTGATCCTTGACGAGCCGACAACCGGTGTCGACCCGCTGTCGCGCCGCCAGTTCTGGGATTTGATCGACGGTATCCGGGAAAAACTGCCGCAGATGAGCGTGTTGGTCGCCACATCCTATATGGACGAAGCCCGGCGCTTTGACTGGTTGGTGGCGATGGACGACGGCAAGGTTCTGGCCACGGGCACACCCGAAGAGCTGTTGCAAAAAACCGGAACCGCGACAATGGAAGAGGCCTATATCGCCGTGCTTCCCGCAAGCAAACGGCAGACCGAAAACGCGGTTATCGTCACCGCCAAGGACGTTCCGGTTCAGGACGATATTGCCATCGAGGCGCGAGATCTGACGATGAGTTTCGGCAATTTTACGGCTGTGAACGACGTCAGTTTCAAAATCCGCAAAGGCGAAATTTTCGGCTTTGTCGGGCCCAATGGCTGTGGCAAGACCACCACGATGAAAATGCTGACCGGTTTGCTGGCGCCAAGTGCTGGACAAGCGTGGTTATTTGATCACCCGCTTGATCCTCATGATCTCGCCACGCGGCGTCGCGTTGGCTACATGTCCCAGTCGTTTTCGCTTTATCCTGAGCTGACCGTGCGCCAGAATCTAGTCCTGCACGCCCGTCTGTTCCATGTGCCCGAATTACGGATCCGCGCGCGTGTTGACGCGTTGGCCGACCGCTTTGATCTGACCGGGGTGCTGAACGCCCTGCCCCCCCGCCTGCCACTTGGCCAGCGCCAACGCCTGTCGCTGGCGGTTGCACTTATTCATTCCCCCGAAGTGTTGATCCTTGATGAGCCAACCTCGGGCGTGGACCCGGTAACGCGCAACCGGTTCTGGCGTCACCTGATTGATCTGGCTGATCAGGAAGGGGTGACAATTTTTGTCTCGACCCATTTTATGAACGAAGCTGAACGCTGCCACCGCGTCGCCCTGATGAATGAGGGCCGCGTGTTGGCCGTCGACACGCCGGACGCCTTGTGCGCGCAACATAATGCCGACACACTGGAAGACGCTTTTATAGATTTCCTGAACGGTGATGAACAAGTTGCGCCGCCGCCAGTAACTGTGGCGACAAAAACCACCGCCGGGCGCGATGACCGTGCCTTTACCTTTCCCAGCTTTGGTCGCATCGCCAGTATTGCGCGCCGTGAGCAACTGGAACTGCGACGCGACCCGATCCGCCTGACGCTTGCACTTGTTGGCAGCGTTATCCTGATGTTTGTAATGGGCTACGGCATAAATCTTGACGTCAAAGATATGCGCTTTGGCGTTCTGGACCGCGACCAGACCGCGCTCAGCCGCGAATATGTGCAGAATCTGTCTGGGTCGCCGTATTTTATCGAACAGCCACCGATCAGCAGCCCCGCAGAAATGGATGCCCGAATGCGCTCGGGCGAGCTTTCACTGGGGCTGGAAATTCCGCACGGTTTTGCCGCCGATATCGCCCGGCGCCGCCCGGTGGAAATAGGCGCATGGCTGGACGGCGCAATGCCGATGCGCGCCGAAACAGCGCAAGGTTATGTTCTGGGGATGCACGCCCATTGGCTAGGGTTTAAAGCGGCGCAGGCTGGCATGGGCGAACTGTTTGCCGGGCCCGCCGTTGTCCAAACCCGGTTTCGCTACAACCCGGAGGTCAAAAGCCTGATCGCCATGGTGCCCGCGGTTATCCCGATCCTGCTGATGATGATCCCGGCGATGTTGGCAGCCCTTAGCGTGGTGCGGGAAAAAGAGCTTGGCTCAATCACCAATTTCTACGTCACCCCCACCACAAAGCTGGAATTCGCACTGGGCAAGCAGATGCCCTATATCGCCCTGTCCACGGTCAGTTTCCTGTTGCTGACACTGATGGCGGTGACGATATTTGGCGTGCCGCTGACGGGTGATTTTGTCACCCTGTTCTTTGCATCGGTGCTGTATGTTGCGGCAGCAACGGCACTTGGTCTGCTGATCTCTTCTTTCATGCGCTCCCAGATTGCGGCGTTGTTTGGCACAGCACTTATCACCCTTCTGCCCGCGGTAACCTATTCGGGCATGATCGACCCGGTGTCCTCACTTGAAGGCCCCGGGCGGATCATTGGTGCGATTTACCCGACCACCCATTTTCTGACCATCGCCCGAGGCGTGTTTTCCAAAGGTCTGGGATTTGCCGATCTGGGCGCACCGTTCTTTGCGCTGGTTGTCACTTGGCCGGTCCTGATTATTCTGACCGCGCTGGTCCTGAAAAAGCAGGAGCGCTGATCATGGGGCTCAGAAACATCGCCCATCTCTGCGTCAAGGAAATGCGCAGCCTGCTGCGTGACCCGGTGATGATGATCCTGATTGTCTATGCCTTCTCGCTTGAGATTTATTCAGCCGCGGTGGCCCTTCCTGAAACATTGAACAAAGCCCCGATTGCCATTGTGGACGAAGATCGCTCGCCGCTGTCTGTCCGTATCGCTGATGCGTTCTATCCGCCGTTTTTTCTGCGCCCAAAACTGATCAATCAGGCTCAGATGGATGCAAGAATGGACGCCGGTCTGGACACATTTGCACTCGACATCCCGCCGGGATTTCAGCGCGATGTGCTGGCTGGCAAACAGCCCGCTATCCAATTGAATGTTGATGCAACCCGAATGACGCAGGCGTTCACCGGCAGCGGCTATGTGCAAGCAATCGTGCTGGGCGAGGTGCAGGGATTTGTGCAGCGCTACCGGGATGTCAGCGTGCCGCCGGTAAATCTGGCCTTACGCGCTCGGTTTAATCCGGAACTGAGCAATCGCTGGTTTGCCTCGGTGATCGAACTGATTTCGGTTGTCACGATGCTTTCAATCATATTGACCGGCGCCGCCCTGATCCGCGAGCGCGAACACGGAACCATCGAGCACCTGCTGGTGATGCCCGTCACCGTGACTGAAATTATGACAAGCAAGGTTTTGTCGATGGGGATCGTGGTTTTTGTTGCAACGTCGTTTGCTTTGACTGTGATGATCCAGCAAGTGCTTAATGTGCCGATTGCGGGCTCGCTTGGCTTATTCATGGCCGGAACCACGCTGCATCTGTTTGCCACGACATCCATGGGTGTGCTTCTTGCCACCCTTGCCCGCTCGATGCCCCAGTTCGGGCTTTTGCTGATGCTTGTCCTATTGCCGTTGGAGATGCTGTCAGGCGGCACCACACCGCGCGAAAGTATGCCTGAAGTTGTGCAATTCATCATGCAGGCAGCACCAACGACGCATTTTGTGGCAATGGCGCAGGCGATCCTTTTTCGAGGCGCGGGGCTAGAAAATGTCTGGCCACAATTTCTGGCACTGGCAGTCATCGGATCGGTTCTGTTCGCACTGGCGCTGGCAAGGTTTCGCAGCACGATCGGCGATTTTTAATTACTTCAATTGGGTCAGGGGCGCCCCGTTTAACAGGGCACCCCAATATCATCCGCGCAGTTTGTGGTGCAATATGATCGGCACGACCAGTTCTTCTTCATCTGGCAAGTGGCGTGCAAGGAACCCTTCGATATCCTGCGCACAACCGTGCAATTCACCAACCTCACCGCGCACTTGTTTTTCATCAAGCTGGATCAGTTTGATCGCCCGATTAGCAGCCCGCGTAAACCGATCAAGCGTTTCATCCAGCTGCACATGGTCCGCCTCAAGCGTTTCCAGCCCCTGCTCAAACCGGCCGTCAGCCCGGCGCATCTCGGGAAAAAACGCATGATCTTCCCATGAATGATGTCCGTGCAGGTTTCTAACCAGCAGATCACCGTAATAGGACATGCGGCTTGCAAAGGCACCGGACGACGCGGTGTTATCCAAATACGCCTCGGTATCGGCGCGTGTTATCCCGGCAAGTCGGCGAAACATCTGATGTGCCCCCATCCAATTTTGAACAGAACGCGCGAAATGCGGGTTTTCCGGCCACGCCTCGCGTGGATAGTCCCGCAGCAAGGTTTGCATATCTTCTGGCAAACCTTCCCTTAACTGTAATGTTAAATTCATCCCGACTAACTGATAACCGGGTCGTTCAGTTGCAAGGCCTGCCGACCCTTTGCAAGTCAGACATGCACAGCCGGAATAGGTGAACTTGCCAACCCAAGACTTATCACCACCGGCGAATTTCTGCACATTCCTGCCACATTTTTGAACAACCCTTGCTACGAACAAATGCTCGGGTAGGTTCGCGAGTTATCCAGCAACGCTGCGTTCACGCGCCAAAACACGAAGGCAAAAATCATGACCATTCTTGCGAAGGGTTTTTTTGCAACCCTGTCAGCCTCTATTTTTCTGGTTTCCTGTATGGACACGACACCTCCGGTCAGCCGGAATTCCGCCAAAGCAAGCCCTGCGACGATTGTTCAGTCCAGCAGAAACCAACCAGCCGAAACCCGGTTCAAAGCCTACCTTACCGGCTATAGTTACTGGGACAACACACCGCCCGGATCGGCCGCTATTTCCAAGCCGGTGATCCACAGCCGAGCAGGCGGAACTGGCACCTATCGGGACCCGATCACAATAGCCGTTGGCCACACAATCAAGGGCGGACGCCAAACACTCGACTATCCGGCGGGCACGCGTTTCTACCTTGAAAGACTGCGTAAATACGCAATCGTCGAGGATGTCTGCGGCGACGGAAACCGTCCGCAGGACGGCCCCTGCCATACCGGCCATCTGGGGCATGCCTGGCTTGATATCTATGTTGGCGGACGCAAACAAACTGCCAGCGTTTCAACCGCATGTGCGCGTCGTATCACGGCAATGCACACGGTCATCATCAATCCGGGTCCAAACCATAAGGTAGATCCGGGCGAACTGACAGATTCTGGTTGCCGGGTATTTTAATCTAACGGATGGAAAGCTGCGCATTAACCCGCGGCTTTCCATTCAGCCCTGCCTAAGCGCTATCACCACTTCACAAGCGGGCGCAGCAATGCGCGAGCGATTGCACGGTAGACGCAGAAATAAAGTATCGGCCGGTAGATCAGGTGGCGAAGCGGCAGCAAGAGCAACAGCGATTTTCGTTCACGACGCTCAAAACCAAATGCCACCGCCGCAATTATGAAATCCAGAATTGGCAAGGCCAGATACCCCGACACGATGTAGGTCATCGACCGGGTCCATGCGATTGTCTGATCGGCAATAAGATTAACGGCACCGTTCAACAACGTCCCCAGAAAAACGAAATCCGCGATCGGCGCCATCAGCCCAAAGATGAAGCCAAAGAAAATCAAATCCGGGATTGCCAAAAGCCCGACACCCCTGGCCTGCCGATAAGCGCCCCGGTGTTTCCACGCAGTTTGCAACATGCCGAAAATCCAGCGCAAGCGCTGACGCAAAAACCCCCTCAGGCGATCCGGCGCGTCGGTTAGGGCAATTGCGTTTTCCTCAAACAAAACGCGGTAACCGGCCCGGCTCAGCGCCACTGTAAGATCGGCGTCCTCTGTCACAGTGTCGCTGCTATAAAGCCCGGCTTTTCGAACCGCCTGGGCGCGCCACGCACCAATCGCGCCGGGAACCACAAGTATCCCACGGATCGTTTCATAGGCCCGCCGGTCAATATTCTGCGCTGTGATATATTCCAGCGCCTGCAGCACACTTAGCAGGTTATGCCGGTTCCCGACTTTCACGTTGCCTGCAACCGCACCAACCTTGGGATCACGAAACGCCCCAACCAGTCTGGAAATCGCATCAGGCAGGATCACCGTGTCCGCATCGATGGCGACGACAACCTCTGCGGTGATCTGCTCATATGCCATATTAAGTGCGGCAGATTTCCCGGGAATGGGCTGATGGATCAGCCTTACCCGCGGATCGTTGCCGTAAGCCCCGGTTACCCGCGCGCTGGTCTGATCGCTAGAGTTGTTGTCCACGACAATCACCGACAGGTCAGGGAAATCTGATGCCAGAACATGCGACAGACAATCCAGAATACCAGATTCTTCATTAAAGGCCGGAATGACAACCACGACCGAAGGCAAATAACCGTCGTCAGGAACCGAGAAGTGGCGGCGGCGCAGTGCAAGCAACATCACCCCGAGCGAACGTATCGTCCCGATCAGAACCGCCGCCCAGAATATCATGACAGCACCAGTGCCAGCGAATGTGAAAACCCCAAAGGAATAGCGGGTGAATGTCTCACCTGCGCCATTTGTCGGTGGCATTATCGCGTCCCGCGTCGTGCCCAACATCTGGGCCAATGATACAATCGAGTAACCGTCCGCGCGCAATTGGTCGATCAGCGGGCCAATGGCACCAACTGTCGCGCTGCGATCGCCGCCACTGTCATGCAGACTTATGACGCGGCCTTCTTGCTGGTCGAGCGCATCCAGCACCTGTTTGACTATCTCATCGGGCGCAATATTTTCCCAGTCACGGGGCGCGATGCCGCCGCCGACATGAATATATCCGGCCTGCGAAATCAGTTGCAGCGGGCGCGCCTGTTCGGCCTGCATATCCTCTTCGCCAATGCCATAGGGAGCACGAAAAAATACCGCACCTCGCCCCGTCGTGCTGGCAATCAGGCGTTGCATCGCGAAAAGTTCCGCCATGACGCGGTAGACAGGCACCTCGTCGATTGCCGGGTGAAAAAACAAGTGTGATCCGACTTCATGGCCTTCCTCGATGATCCGGCGCACAATATTCGGGGATTTCAGTACATTCTCGCCGACAATGAAAAATGCCGCTGGTGCCTGACGATCCCGCAGGATGTCCAAAATCTGGGGCGTGTAGTCGGGGTCAGGGCCGTCATCAAATGTTATCGCGACCTGATTGTGCGGCTCGGGACCAAATCGCACAATCGAATAGGGTTCGGGAACCGGCGCATAAGTCTGCCCTACAATCAGCCTGCTGTCCGGGCTGAAGGTCAGATAGCGGTAACCTGTCCTTGTCGTTTCCAGAAAGGTTCGAAATACCCCCTCGCCTTCAAAACCGACGTAATGATCAAGCGAAACGGGCACCAACGACTGCATAAGTTCTGCGGGCGGCATGTCGGGTGAAGCGAGCACTCGTCAAAGTGTC
>JAHRVD010000183.1 GCA_019090845.1 Marinosulfonomonas sp. | reverse complement strand
GCCTGATCGCGCACCCACATCCGGAAATCAAGCGCCACCTGATCATTGCGCGAGCGGGCCGTGTGCAACCGCCCCGCTGGTTCGCCGATCAGATCAGAAAGCCGGGCTTCGACATTCATGTGAATGTCTTCCAAAGCCGCCGAAAACGGAAATTCACCGGTTTCAATTTCTGACAACACCGTGAGCAGGCCTTCACGAATGGCACTCGCATCATTATCCGTAATAATACCCTGTGCCGCCAACATGGCTGCATGGGCACGAGACCCTGCGATGTCTTGCGTGGCAAGCCGTTTGTCAAACCCGATTGAGGCGTTTATCGCCTCCATGATCGCATCGGGTCCGGCAGCAAAACGCCCGCCCCACATTGCGTTAGATTTTTGATCGGCCATGGTCGAACACCCGGAGAATAAAATGAAGCTGTTTCTTTCTGCCGTTCTCTATACGGCCCTTGCGTTTGGTGCAAATGCCGCGATGGCGGATACCGCCGCGCTGGAAGCGTTGCGCGCAGGCACGATGAAGAAACTGGTGTTCCTGTCAGAGGCCAAGCCTGTATCCCAGATAGCGTTCACCGATCCTGAGGGCGGCGAACACAAATTGTCAGACTGGCAGGGGAAATATGTCTTGCTGAACTTCTGGGCAACGTGGTGTGCGCCATGTCGCAAAGAAATGCCGGGGCTAGAGGAAATTCAGACTGAATTTGGCGGTGAGACGTTTGAAGTCGTTCCAATCGCCACCGGAAGGAATGCCCTGCCCGGCATCCGTCGGTTTTTCGAGGAAATCGGCGTGACAAACCTGCCGATCCTGCTGGACCCAAAACAAAAGCTTGCCCGTGACATGGCGGTTTTAGGCTTGCCGATTACCGTTATTTTGAACCCTGAGGGTCAGGAAATTGCGCGCCTGCGTGGCGACGCCGAATGGAACAGCAAAAGTGCTAAGGCGATCATTGCAGCGCTGATTAACAGCCCGTGAACGCCTGACCATCTGGCCCGAGAATTGTTTGCCGTTCTACGCGCCCAATACCTATCGAGCCAAAGCAGCAACCCTGGTGTGGCAGGCACAGCCAACCAGATGATCGTTGACTAAACCGGTGGCCTGCATGAAGGCATAGACGATGGTCGGCCCACAAAACTTAAACCCGGCTTTCTTAAGATCTTTGGATATTTTTCGGGACAGGTCTGTTTGCGCGGGAACCTGGGACATCGTTACAAACCCGTTTTGCAGCGGCTTTCCGTCCACATAATTCCACAAGAAGGTATCAAACCCCTGCCGGGCTTCAATTTCCTGCCATGCGCGGGCATTGCCAATCGTCGCTTCAATCTTACCCCGGTGGCGGATAATTCCCGCATTTCCCAGCAATTCAGATACCTCCGTTTCGCCCCAACCTGCGACTATATGCGGATCAAACCCCGCGAAAGCGGCACGGAAATTATCCCGTTTGCGCAAAATGGTGATCCAGCTCAATCCGGCCTGAAACCCGTCGAGAATCAATTTTTCCCACAGCGCCCGGCTATCGTATTCCGGAACGCCCCATTCTTGGTCATGATAGTCCAAATATATCGGATCATCGCCGCACCAATCACATCGGCCATCCATATTTCCGCCTTTCATTCAATGCAGTCAGGGCTCAATCGGCAGGTTAGTATAATTAGAACTAAATAGGAACATTTACGTCGTTTTAAACCATCGCGCCGATCTTGTAACAAGCAAGATGGGAGATTGACGTGAATACTAATTTCAAGAGCGCAGCCAATGCTGGGAAAAAGAACAATCCGCTTTCAATTGCCGTTCAGGAGCGCGACAGGAACACGATCGACCTGGTGCGTGACGCCCTTGAAAACAGCCGGGCGATGCTCGCCTACCAACCGATTGTTCAGGCGCGCGCACCCAATCAGACTGCCTACTACGAGGGTTTGATCCGGATTATGGATCGCACGGGCCGGATAATTCCCGCCCGCGATTTCATTGACGAGGTTGAAACAACCCAGTTGGGTCGAAAGATAGATTGCATTGCACTTAAGCAGGGCCTTCAAACTTTGAAGATGATACCAGATCTGCGTCTGTCAATTAACATGTCCGCCCGCTCGATTGGCTATCAGCGATGGACGCGGATCCTAGATCGCGGACTAAAGGCGGACCCTTCCGTGGCTGAACGACTGATACTGGAAATTACCGAACACAGCGCAATGAATGTTCCCGAAATCGTTCAAGCGTTCATGGCCGGCTTGCAAACCCGCGGAATTACATTTGCTCTGGACGATTTTGGTGCCGGATTTACGTCATTCAGATACCTAAAGGATTTCTATTTTGACATTCTGAAAATTGACGGTCAGTTCATCCGGGGTATTCATTCTAACCCCGACAATCAGGTTCTGACGCAGGCGCTTATATCTATCGGAGCGCATTTTGAAATGTTCACGGTGGCCGAGATGGTCGAAAGCGAAAGTGACGCGCGTTTCCTTATGGATATTGGAATAGACTGCATGCAAGGTTACTATTTTGGCGTCCCCACTGTTCGGCCACGTTGGCTCGTTGATGCGGAAAATGCAAAACGCAGCGCATAAAGCCCCATTTGAAATCTCTCATTTCAATCAGCCCGTTGATTTTTCTGCACCTGCAGCATAGGACTCGACTATCGGGTGGGGACACAGGCTGATCCACTAAACTACGGCCTGAATAATGCTCTCTGCCATGAAATTTTTGGAGAGAGCCAACATGACCAACGTCGTCATCGCATCCGCCGCCCGAACCGCAGTCGGCAGCTTTAGCGGATCATTCGCCAACACACCCGCACATGATCTTGGGGCCGCCGTTCTGCAAGAGCTTGTCGCCCGTGCGGGCATTGAGAAATCCGAAGTTTCCGAAACGATACTTGGTCAGGTTCTTAGTGCCGGACAGGGGCAAAACCCGGCCCGTCAGGCCCATATCAACGCCGGCCTGCCGGTCGAAAGTGCCGCATGGGGCATCAATCAGGTCTGTGGTTCTGGACTTCGGGCGGTTGCGCTTGGCGCGCAGCATATTCAGCTGGGCGATGCGGACATTGTTGCCGCTGGCGGTCAGGAAAACATGACGCTGTCGCCGCATCTGGCTAACCTTCGCGCGGGCCACAAGATGGGCGACATGAAGTTCATCGACTCGATGATTCGTGATGGCCTGTGGGACGCCTTCAACGGCTACCATATGGGCCAAACGGCCGAAAATGTCGCCCAGAAATGGCAAATCAGCCGGGACATGCAGGACGAATTCGCCGTTGCCAGCCAGAACAAGGCCGAAGCTGCCCAAAAAGCTGGCAAGTTTGATGATGAGATCGCCGCTTTCACCGTGAAAACCCGCAAAGGCGATATCATTGTCGATAAGGACGAGTACATTCGCCACGGCGCAACGATGGAAGCCATGCAAAAACTGCGTCCTGCCTTTGTCAAAGATGGTTCTGTTACTGCTGCGAACGCCTCGGGTATCAACGACGGTGCGGCGGGGACGTTGCTGATGAGCGCCGCAAACGCAGAAAAGCGCGGTATTGAGCCGCTGGCCCGTATCGCAAGTTTCGCAACAGTCGGCCTTGACCCGTCAATCATGGGCGCGGGTCCGATTTTCGCGTCGCGCAAGGCACTGGAAAAGGCCGGTTGGTCGGTGAGCGACCTTGACCTCGTCGAAGCGAACGAAGCCTTCGCCGCGCAGGCATGCGCAGTCAACAAAGACATGGGCTGGAACCCGGATATTGTGAACGTGAATGGCGGAGCGATCGCTATTGGGCACCCGATTGGCGCCTCTGGCTGCCGTGTGCTGAACACGCTGTTGTTCGAAATGAAGCGCCGGGACGCTAAAAAGGGCCTTGCCACACTGTGCATCGGCGGCGGCATGGGCGTTGCCATGTGCGTTGAGCGTGACTGACCCGACAACTTCGGCCGCACACACCAACCGTATGCGGCCGATCCCACGTTTTTGAACCCGAGTATGAGCGAGTACCCCCAAGTCAGGAGCAACCAAAAATGGGCCGAATTGCATTAGTAACAGGCGGAACACGCGGCATTGGCGCGGCAACGAGTATTGCATTGAACGACGCAGGCTACACCGTTGCGGCAAATTATGCCGGAAATGATGAAGCCGCTAAAAAATTCACCGCAGAAACCGGAATACCTGCCTACAAGTGGTCGGTTGCCGACTATGACGCCTGCGCCGGTGGTATCGCAAATGTCGAGGCTGATCTTGGATCGATTGAGGTTCTGGTAAACAACGCCGGTATCACGCGCGACGCCATGTTTCACCGCATGACGCCGGCGCAGTGGCGCGAAGTGATCGACACTAATCTGTCTGGCGCATTCAACATGACCCATCCAATCTGGCCCGGCATGCGAGCCCGGAAATTCGGGCGGGTCATCAATATTTCTTCTATAAACGGCCAGAAAGGTCAGGCCGGGCAAGCCAATTATTCAGCCGCGAAAGCCGGTGATCTGGGGTTCACCAAAGCGCTTGCACAGGAAGGTGCACGAGCCGGAATAACCGTGAATGCAATTTGCCCCGGCTACATCGGAACCGAGATGGTTCGCGCGATGGACGAAAAAGTACTGAATGAGCGGGTCATTTCACAGATCCCGGTCGGTCGGCTTGG
The DNA here is from genome assembly GCA_019090845.1 of Marinosulfonomonas sp. GTDB lineage: Bacteria > Pseudomonadota > Alphaproteobacteria > Rhodobacterales > Rhodobacteraceae > NORP110. The sequence goes on along the minus strand of JAHRVD010000183.1, from coordinate 1,698 downwards.
CGAACCGGACGAAGTTGCCCGTTGCGTGACGTTTCTTGCCTCAGACGATGCCGGGTTCATTACCGGATCGACAATTTCGGCCAATGGCGCGCAGTTTGTGGTTTGACAGGACCAGGCCTGCGATCCGGGCAGGCGCGCTTTAGCGGTCCGGCCCTTTCAAATCCCCGGCGATGTTTGAGGGGTGAATCATGACCAGAAGGCGCGCTACAACAATTGGGTTTTGTGCCGTATTGCTGTGGGCGTTGCTGGCACTGTTTACGGTTGGCACGGCACCAATGCCACCTTTACAGCTAAATGCGATTTGTTTTGCAATAGGCGGAACAATCGGGCTGATCTGGATAGCGCAGGCGGACGGAATTTCACAACTGCGCGCTGTGCCGTTGAGCGTCTATATTTTTGGCACGGTCGGGCTGTTCTTATACCATTTTCTCTACTTTTCTGCATTGCGGGTGGCACCCCCGGCCCAAGCCGGACTGATCGCATATCTCTGGCCGCTTCTGATCGTGCTTTTTTCAGGGTTGTTACCCGGTGAGCATCTGAAATCCGGCCACATCCTAGGTGCGTTGATCAGCTTTGCCGGGGCCGCTCTGGTCATTTTGGGCGGATCAGCAGGATTCAATCCTGAATTCGCTACCGGATACGCACTGGCGGCGGGATGTGCGTTGGTGTGGGCTGGTTATTCGGTATTGTCCCGGCGTCTGGGCGATGTGCCGACTGCCAGTGTTGCTGTGTTTTGCATAGCAACCGCCGTTTTGTCATTAGCAGCACATCTTGCAACCGAACAAACGGTCTGGCCTGCATCAATGATCGGCTGGGCCTCAATTTTGGCACTTGGTCTGGGGCCAGTTGGATTGGCGTTTTATGTCTGGGACATCGGGGTGAAAAAGGGTGACATACAATTGTTGGGCGTGGCATCGTATGGAGCGCCACTTGTGTCAACAATTATACTGGTCATGGCTGGCATTGCCGCGCCACGCTGGCCACTGTTGCTGGCCGCTTTCCTGATTGCCTGTGGCGCACTACTTGCTGCGCGCGCCAGTGCTACCGCCGTAATTTCGCCTCAGGAATGAGAAAGCCGCTCTATTTCCTGCTTCAGAACGAGCTTTTGTTTTTTGAGGCCGGTGACCTGAAGGTCATCCGTAGCTAAGCTGCGTTGAGCAGTCTCCACCTGTTCTGAAAGGCTTTGATGCTTTTTTTGGAGTTCCTGAAGATGCGAACTCAAATTCATGGTCGTCCTCCTGTGTTTTGTGTACCTGCATTGCAGCATAATTTCTGGCGTATGTCACGAAAATTGGACACGGATGATCGCTTCAGCCTGCATGAAATATCTTAGCAATCCATTAATCAGAACACAGATATTGGGCCCCCATTACGCAGAACATTCCGGATTTCGTCGGTGTAGGAATCTCGGTCACCGTCGTGATTTGCGCCTTTGTGCAACACCAAAGGTGACAGCAACTGAAACTCGCCGCGGCTGCCCTTTCGCGCCTGCACAAGCACCAGTTCCGCGCGCCGCCCGAGCCGTGGTGTGATCGGTTTCACCGTGACGCTGCCCAACCGGTCGTCAAAACCAGACAATAAATCCGCAAGACGGTCAGCTTTCTGAATAAAGGTCAAATACCCGCCGGGGATAAGTCTGCGGGTTGCAACATCGACCCAAAGGCGCATCGGGGTGCTGCCCATCAGGGCCAAATCACG
>JAHRVD010000182.1 GCA_019090845.1 Marinosulfonomonas sp. | reverse complement strand
TGAATGGCATCGTATCGGGATCAATCTGATCTGTCTGCGCATCCCATTCGGCCGCGATTGCATTGGCCAATTCGATCGTCGGGACAATCAGACTAACGCGCCCCGGTGTTTTGACCTCACGTTCGTCGAGCAGTATCTGGTAACCCTCGCCCTTGGGTGCTGAACTGGCCTGTGACCAAAAGCGTTTGGCTTTCCATTCGCTCATTCCAAATCCTCAAACGGATCCGCCGGAACGTCTGAGGGCGACCAACCCATTGTATCCCAAGTCTGTTTCATATGTTCGGGCAGCGGTGCGGTAAACACCATGTCTGCCCCAGTCACCGGATGACGTATTGCTAGCGAGCGCGCGTGAAGATGCAGCTTTCGGCTAATGTCGCCGCCCAGTTGCGCACCCCACCCATCACCCAGATTTTCCTGACCTGAGCCGCCATATTTTCCGTCACCGATGATCGGATGGCCAAGTTCTGCCATATGCGCCCGCAACTGATGGGTGCGCCCGGTAATCGGCACCAGCGCAACCCACGCTGCCCGACTGGCCAGACGCGATAGCACGAAAAAATCTGTTGTGGCGCGTTTGGCATCGGGCGTTTCATCAATCTGGCGCGGATGCACGCAATGCATCTTTTCGCCTTCGCCTTTTGCCCCCCGCCCCGGCGCTTTGACCAACCCAAAACGGATGGTGCCAACGGCAGGGTTGGGGACACCTGCAACCAATGCCCAGTATATTTTCCGGGTGTTGCGGTTCCTGAACGCCGTGGTCAGCGCTGTCGCCATTTTCGGCGTCCTCGCCATCAACAGCACCCCCGACGTATCCTTATCCAATCGGTGAACAAGACGTGGCTTTTCATCAAATCCGAATTTCAATGCGTCCGCCATGCCGTCAATATGGCGCGAATGACCGCTGCCGCCCTGAACAGGCACCCCGGCAGGCTTGTTAAGAACAATCAGGTGGTCGTCCTTAAACAGAACAGACTGCTGCACCATTTCTGCATCGGCCGCCAAAACATAGCTGCGCGTTTCTTTGGGGAGTGTTCCCGAATCTGGCAGCGGCGGAATTCTGATTTCCTGTCCCGGCGCAACGCGGGAAGAGGCCTTTGCCCGCCCGCCGTCAACTCGGATTTCCCCTTTGCGACACATCTTTTCAATGCGCCCCTGCCCCAGATCAGGAAACTTTCTGCGCACCCAGCGATCAAGACGCTGTTCAGCTTCGTCTTCGCCCACTTTCAGCAGTTGAACGCGGCTCATCCCTGTACCCCCCGCATCAATGCGACTGCGACAAATATCGCGACCAGCGACAGGACAACCGAAACCAGAACATACCCGCCTGCCGCCGAAACCCGGCCCGCTTCGTACAGCCGCAATACATCCAGCGAGAATGTGGAAAACGTCGTAAAGCCCCCCAATACGCCCGTCGTCACCATCAGCGCCCAGCGATCCAGACCTTTGTCAGCAAAAAACACAAAGGCCACACCCATCAGAAATGAACCAAGGATATTGACGGTTAGTGTGCCAAATGGAAACGGCGCCGCCAGCCCGATCAAAAACCGAGCCAAGGCACCGACTGCGCCGCCCAAAGCGACCGGAAGAATTGTTGCAAACATCGGCATTCCTTCCCGCGCGCGGGGCCTTTTGTCAACCGTCGCCCCGTTGCGCTCGCCGCTTTGCAAAGAAATCCAGGCGCTTTTTCAACTCGCGCTCAAAGCCCCGCTCAACCGGGCTGTAATAGACGCCCCGATGCATGTTTTCGGGAAAATAATTTTGCCCGGAAAACCCATCCTCGGATTCGTGGTCATAGGCATAGCCGTCACCATAACCCTGATCTTTCATCAAACTCGTCGGTGCATTCAGGATGTGTTTTGGCGGCGGTTCAGATCCGGTTTTTCGCGCTGCAGCCATCGCATTTTTAAAAGCGGCGTACCCGGCGTTCGATTTCGGCGCCAACGACAGATAAGTTACCGCCTGCGCCAGCGCCAACTCACCCTCGGGTGATCCAAGCCGCTCATAGGTTTGCCAGGCATCAATGCAAATCGCCTGCGCCTGTGGATCGGCAAGGCCGATATCCTCGACCGCCATTCGGGTGATCCGACGTGCCAGATACCGGGGATCCTCGCCGCCGTTCAACATGCGGGCAAACCAATAAAGCGCCGCGTCGGGGTCCGACCCCCGCACCGACTTGTGCAGGGCAGAGATCAGATTGTAATGCTCATCGCCCGATTTGTCATAGTTGGCAGCACGCCGCATTAATCGGGTCGCCAAAGCGTCAACGTCAATTTTTTCGGTAAGATTCCATGCCGCAATCTGCTCAATCAAGTTCAGCAAGGCTCGACCATCACCATCGGCCATTTCCAAAAGCGCCTCGCGTGCGGGCCCGGTTAGCGCAAGCGGTTTGCCAAGTTCCTTTTCGGCCCGTTGCGCGAGCAATTCCAGATCAATCTTGGAAAGCCGGTGCAGGACCAGAACCTGCGCGCGCGACAACAGCGCTGCGTTCAGCTCAAAACTTGGATTTTCTGTGGTCGCGCCGACCAGCAAAATAGTCCCGTCCTCCATGAACGGCAGAAACCCATCCTGCTGCGCTTTGTTAAAGCGGTGAATTTCGTCAACGAACAGCAACGTGCCGCGTCCGTTGCGACGCCGGATCCTTGCAGCCTCGAATACTTTCTTAAGGTCCGCCACGCCGGAAAATATCGCGCTTATTTGCACGAAATGCAGGTCCGTTTCATCAGCCAGTAGCCGGGCAATCGTGGTCTTCCCAACGCCGGGCGGACCCCAGAATATCAGCGACGAAAAACTGTTCGATGACAGCATCGCACCCAGTGGTGCCAGCGGACCCAGAACGTGGTCCTGCCCGACCACATCCGACAAATGTTTCGGGCGCAGGCGATCCGCCAGCGGGCGGCTCGTCGCCCCATCCGTCGGTTCGTCTGCATTATCAAAAAGATCGGCCATGCGCCGACCGTAAAGGCCAGCGCATGGCGGGGGAAGTGCAATCCGTCGTTTTCAGACTGCACCAACCGTCGCGCAGAGCTGCCCCTAGTGCAGGTTTGTATTCAACCGCATCAGAATTGCCTGATTGAGCGAGCCGCCAACATCCTGGCAGGGACCGACATGTTCGGTCTGGTAGCCAAGGCGGCTCATCCAGCGTTTCCAGCCACGTGGACACAGACCCAAAAGCTGAGTCGCGCCGTTTTCACGCGCCGTGCGAACCATTTCCTGCATCAGGTGTTTTTGCACACCCAACCGCAGCTTGGCCGGAACATCCTGGGCCACGAACACCCGCGACGTTTCCCAAATATGTTCACTGACAGGGGCTTCCTCATAAAGAATACTTTTTGGGATAGAATCCAGAAATCCAAGTTGGGCATCACGGATCATGTAACTATAGATGCCACATTTGGCCGTGGTTGGCGTCATCCTGATACCAGCAAGGACGCGTCCGAAATCATGAACTGCGATCCAGCGGCTTTGCGGCGTGTCATACTGGTCAAATTCCATGCCGTCTTCCTGCGGCAGGTCCCAGTTTTTCTGAATAATAAACGACTCATGACGAGCTTTTAAAACATCCGTGAATAGTTCGCCGTGAATGTGCATATTTTGAAATGACAGTGTAGTAGTCTGCATTGTAGTCTCCAGCTTGGTTGGGTTGGGTTGTGTAAACCTTGCCAGCCGGGACGTTTTGTCAGAGCAAATTGTATTCCTGAGCCCTTTGAATCGCCTCGGCAGTCGTCCGCGCGAAAAGACGTTCACGAGCCGACCGGAGTCGGGCCTTTAATGCGCTTTCTGAAATACCAAGCAATGCAGCAGCTTCAGCGTGGCGGCTTCCGTTGGCCACCAATCGCAATGCCATGCTTTGTGCGTCTGTGAGGCTTTTGGGTGGAGTTGACTCTTCATGCAGACGGCCAAAAATCTCTGCGATGGCCGCTATTTCCTTGTCAGAAAACTCTCGGTCCTCGCGAGCGAAACCGCCTATTGAACGCGAAGAAGTTGGGCCGTGCGAAACGGCGACCCCGTATTTAAGGCCGAACCCGGCCGCCTGCTCTAGAATGTTATGAGGATCCGGATAGTCGAGTTCGCTCCAGCGAATCGCACCTTCATTGCCAAATCCCCACGAGATCAGCGGATCGCACAACATATACCCTTTTTCGGTATAGAGCTGAATCCACTTAGCATCATAAGTTTGCACATTGATACTTGCCGATGAAAAACGGATGTGCAGCCCCAACGCGTAGCCGCGGGGCGCCAAATTCGACAATTTTGCCAGACCAAGATCAAGTCCCTGCGTATCTGCCATGCCCTTAAGTATCCGTTCCTACAATCGTCCAAAATGCATATTTATTGTTAGAGGGGTTGCGGTTTGTTTAGTCAACCTTAAATTGTAAATGATAATTCAAACTAAACCATTGGAGGGCGCTTGAAAACCACCGATTTGGAATTAATGCAATTTCTGTTGGCCATTCCCGGCCCGGAACGCGATGATTTGTTTGAGTTTTTGGGCGCTGCGCCAAAATCGTTGGATGAAAGAAAGCGGGTGATCGACACGCTCAACACATCCATCACATTGAAACAATTAAGAACGAATCAGCGATTCAACTAGTAGAAAAGCAAATGGGCCGGTCACTGGTGACCGGCCCAAACAGAAAATCAGACAGAAATGTTGTCGGGCTTATTCCGCTTCTTCAGCGATGACCCGCGCTTTGTCTGCCGCGCCCTTGGCGTCAACGTCGCGGTCCACAAACTCGATGATCGCCATAGGTGCCATATCGCCAAACCGAAAACCGGCCTTTAGCACACGCACATATCCACCTTGGCGGTCTTTGTAACGTGGCCCAAGCACATCAAACAGTTTCGTTACATAAGCGTCCTGTTTTAGTTGCGAGGCAGCCTGACGGCGCGCATGCAGATCGCCGCGTTTGCCAAGCGTTACCATTTTTTCGATGATCCGACGAAGCTCTTTTGCCTTGGGCAAAGTCGTCTTGATCTGTTCATGTTCAATCAGGGAACCCGCCATATTGGCAAACAACGCTTTGCGGTGTTCATGGGTTCGGTTCAGGCGGCGGTATCCGCGAGCGTGACGCATTTTATTTCTCCATCAGTCTATTATACTTTGTCCGGCAACCTGTTGCGTCAGGCTACTCTCCTTGGGGCAGAATGCCCGGGTCGTCTCGTAGGCACAGTCTTCCTGTGCCCGTTTCGTCTAGATATTTCATTCAGGTCGCGCCAATATTCACGGGCGCGACCTGAAATTCCTTAAAACTGGTCTTCGAAGCGTTTTGCCAGGTCTTCGATATTCTCAGGCGGCCATTCTTCGACATCCATGCCAAGATGCAGGCCCATGCCCGAAAGAACCTCTTTGATCTCGTTCAGCGACTTGCGACCAAAGTTTGGTGTGCGCAGCATTTCTGCTTCTGTCTTCTGAATAAGATCGCCGATGTAGACGATATTGTCGTTCTTCAGGCAGTTGGCAGAGCGGACCGAAAGTTCCAGTTCGTCCACTTTTTTCAACAGCAGCGGGTTGAATTCCAACCCGTCGTCATCATCCTGACGCTGTGCCGATTCAGGCTCGTCAAAGTTCACGAATATCGACAGTTGATCCTGCAAAATCCGCGCAGCATAGGCCAGCGCATCATCCGGTGTGATCGAGCCGTCTGTTTCAAGCTTCAATGTCAGCTTGTCGTAATCCAGAACCTGACCTTCGCGGGTCGGCTGCACATCATAGCTGACCTTTTTGACCGGCGAATAGATCGCATCAATCGGAACAAGCCCAATTGGTGCATCCTCTGGGCGGTTTTTGTCGGCAGCAACATAGCCCTTACCGGTTTCTACGGTCAGCTCCATGTAAAGATCGGCACCTTCGTCCAGATGGCAAAGCACATGCTCTTTGTTCAGAACTTCAATTCCGGCAGTTTCCGAAATGTCACCGGCTGTTACAACCGCAGGCCCTTTGGCCGAAATCGACAGGCGCTTTGGCCCTTCGACTTCCATACGCAGCGCCACACCTTTCAGGTTCAGAACGATGTCTGTGACATCTTCGCGAACCCCGGCAACGGACGAAAACTCGTGCAGAACATTGTCAATCTGAACAGACGTAATCGCTGCACCTTGCAGCGACGACATCAGAATACGGCGCAGAGCATTGCCAAGCGTCAGGCCAAAGCCACGCTCCAGCGGTTCGGCGACAACGGTTGCAAGACGGGCAACATCATTGCCTGGCTTAACTTCCAGTTGGTTAGGCTTAATCAGTTCGGCCCAGTTTTTATGGATCATGCGTATCTCCTCAATTCCAGTTCCGTGGCCCATGTCCGTAAGCCGGGGAACGCCCGAGGTTAAAATGACGGTCTCGGATCGCAGATGCCTGCAACCCGAGCTATTAAAAATATTCAGACCCGACGACGTTTCGGCGGGCGGCATCCGTTATGGGCCATCGGTGTCACATCACGGATCGAAGTGATGTTAAGACCAACAGCGGCCAACGCACGAAGTGCAGATTCACGACCGCCACCGGGGCCCTGAACTTCTACTTCCAGCGTTTTTACGCCATGTTCCTGTGCCTTCTTAGCAACGTCTTCAGCCGCCATCTGCGCCGCATAAGGTGTCGATTTCCGTGAGCCCTTAAAGCCCATGGTGCCAGCCGACGACCAGGCAATCGCATTGCCCTGAACGTCAGAAATCAGGATTTTGGTGTTGTTAAAGGAACTGTTCACATGCGCCACACCAGCGGCGATGTTCTTGCGCTCTTTGCGCTTAGTCCGAGTCTTTTCGCGTGCCATTGTTCAGACCCCCTATTTCTTCTTGCCGGCAATGGCCC
>JAHRVD010000181.1 GCA_019090845.1 Marinosulfonomonas sp. | reverse complement strand
TGATACAGACGGGCGCGGACGGATCAGCATTTTGGCCTCAGACAAGCTGATGGCGTCGCCGCGCCTATACGCCACCTTCCTGTTGTGGCTGTTGTCGGAACTGTTTGAAGAATTGCCCGAGGTCGGTGATCCGGACAAACCAAAGATCGTGTTCTTCTTTGACGAAGCACATTTGTTGTTTGATGACGCCCCGCGCGCTTTGGTTAAAAAGGTCGAACAGGTAGCGCGGCTGATACGTTCCAAGGGGGTTGGCGTGTTTTTCATCACCCAAAACCCGGATGATGTGCCCGAAAATATTCTTGGCCAGTTGGGCAACCGCATCCAACATGCGTTGCGGGCCTTCACGGCGCGCGACCAAAAAGCGTTGCGTATGGCGGCAGATACCTACCGCCCCAACCCACGGTTTTCCACCGAGGCCACCATCCGTGAGGTCGGGGTAGGCGAAGCCGTGACCTCGATGCTGGAGCGCAAAGGTGTGCCCGGTGTGGTCGAGCGGACGCTGATCCGGCCTCCTTCCTCGCAACTGGGGCCGCTGGATGCGGCCACCCGTCGCCAAATCATTCAAGCCTCGCCGATTGCCGGGAAATACGAGGCCGTGATTGACCGGGACTCCGCCTTTGAGCGCCTTTCAGAGCGCGCCAATGCGGCGGCCGAACTGGCCCAAAAGGCGCAGGCCGAAGAAGACCGGCTGGAAGAACGTGAACGCGCGTTGGCGCGGGAACGGCGCTATGACGACGGGCGACGCAAAACCACCACCCGGCGCAGGCGGTCCAGCAGTGACAGTTTTGGCGAGGCCGTGGCCAAGGTTGTGCTAAAAGAACTGAAGGGCACCACCGGGCGGCGCATTGTGCGCGGCATTCTGGGCAGCCTGTTCAAAGCGCGCTGAGCGATTAAATCATAGCGGTCTGATTTTCAGTTTCGTCACCCGATTTGCTTTGCGCGCGACAACCTCAAAGCGATAAGAGTGAAAAGAGAACACTTGTCCCTCGACCGGGATTGTCTGGGCCTCGTGAATGACCAGCCCGGCAACGGTGTTTGCCTCTTCATCGGGAAGGTTCCAGTCTGTGGCGCGGTTAAGATCGCGGATTGTCATCGCGCCATCAACGGTTACATCGCCAGTGTCAGAAAGCTTTAAAACCTCTTGTTCTTCGGGATCAAATTCATCGGTAATCTCGCCAACAATTTCTTCAAGGATATCTTCCAGTGTGATGAGGCCCTGAAGGGTTCCGTATTCGTCAACCACCAGCGCAAAATGGGTCTTGCGGCGCAGAAATTCGTGCATCTGATCGTCCAGCGGGGTGGTCTCGGGGATGAAGTAGGGTTTCATCGCTACTTCGAGGATCGAGAAGCCTTCAAGTGGGTTGGCTGTTGCGCGATTGATTTGAGAGCGGGCATTAGCGGCGCGCAGCAAATCTTTTGAATGCAGCACGCCGACGATATTTTCCGGATTGCCGCTAAACACCGGCAAGCGGGTGTGGGCCGATTGCAGGACATTTTCGATGATTTTCTGGGCTGGCATATCGGCGTCGATCATTTCGATCTCTGAGCGGTGACGCATGATTTCTTCCACGTCCCGATCACCCAGATCTAACGCACCAAGCAGCCGGTCACGGTCTTCTTTTTGGACCGCGCCCTCTACATGGCCAAGCGAGATCACGCCGGCGATTTCTTCTCGTACGGCCAGAATATGGCTGGCAGGATCAATACGCACACCAAATATCCACAGAATGCCACGCACCAGTGCGCGCACCGCCGTCACAATGGGCGAGAACAGCAAGATAGCCAGCCGGATTAGCGGCGCGGCCAGAACGGCGGCTTTTTCAGGGTTGGTGATGGCGTAGGTTTTTGGCAGAACCTCGGAAAATACCAACACCAGAATTGTCATGACCAACGTCGCCAGCGCCACGCCGCTGTCGCCAAAAAGCCGGGTAAACAGCGCTGTTGCCAGTGAAGCGGCCAGAATATTTACCAGATTATTTCCCAGCAGAACTGATCCGATCAGACGTTCGCTGTCGGCGGTGATTTTCAGTGCACGTTCTGCACCATGCGACCCTTTTTCCGCCTTTGCCTTAAGTTTCCCCCGAGAGGCAGCCGTCAGCGCCGTCTCTGAACCGGAAAAAAAAGCTGAAAGGGCCAGCAGGGCGACAATTGCCCCGCAGGTGATCCAGAACGCAGTATCAATTAACGGTGTGGCCGTTTCCATGTATCTTGTCTTTCGATGGCTTTAGCGTCTTATGCGCAGGTTGAGAGCACCAATCAAGGGAGCAGATTGTTTGGTTGTGGTTAAAGATCTTGGTGAACTTGAAGGTGACGTGCTGTTGTTTGGCGGTCCTTATTCAAATGCTCATGCTTTGCGAGCTTTATTGGACATCGCCGAGGGGCTCGATTTTTCGCCGAAAAATCGCATCTGCACCGGTGACGCTGTAGCCTATTGCGGGGCGGCGCTGGAAACTCTGGAATTGATGGAAAACGCCTGCGAATGGCTGGCGGGGAATTGCGAAAAACAACTGGTTGCGCAAGCAGACACCTGCGGATGCGGCTTTAGCGCCGGGTCGGTTTGCGATGTCCTGTCCAAAGGCTGGTTTTCTTTTGCCTCAGGTGTGATCGGTGCGGATGGTCGGGCGCACATGTCGCTTTGCCCGGATCTGATTGTGTTCACCAACCGGGGCGCTCGGTACGGCGTTGTTCACGGCGGCTACAGCGACATTTCTCGGTTTCTTTGGCCCAGCGACCCGGAACAAGATTTTGAACAGGAATTCAGGGCTTTAGAGGCCGAACATGGGTCATTTGACGCAATTATTTCTGGCCATTGCGGCATGGCATT
>JAHRVD010000180.1 GCA_019090845.1 Marinosulfonomonas sp. | reverse complement strand
TGAAGCGGTTTGTAACCTATCCGTTTATTCACACCAGTTTTATGGGCACAGCGATGGCGATGGTATTTTTGCTGGCGCTTGGAAAGATGGTCGGTGAAATTTTCGGCGCAATCGGATTCCTGTTGATATTTTTTTTAAGTGCGATCGTGGGCGCTTTGGCGCATGGATTATTGCTTGACCAAGTCCACCCGCTAATCGGCGGGTTCCCGGCGGTTTACGGTTTGATCGGATCTTATACATTCCTGTTGTGGTTCAGTCTTTCGGGCAAGGGAAATACCCAGTTCAAAGCCTTTAGTCTGATAGCAATCCTGATGGGACTGCAGTTGGTATTTGGCTTGTTGTTTGGTTCGAACAACAACTGGGTGGCGGATATTTTTGGATTTGGCACCGGGTTTTTCATATCCTTCATGCTGGTACCCGGTGCACTGCGCCGCGTGCTGGAACGATTGCGGCGGCGTTAACGTTTCAGCGAACGGCGCAGGTCGCCAAAACTGAACGCACCGATCATCTGGCTGATGGCAAAATAGCTGCCAGCGCCCGAACCCACCAGAACCACCAGCGCCGGGTAGCGCCAGCCTGATGTGGTCAGCAGATCATCCAACACGAAATTTGCCAAAAGTAACACCAAACCCATTCCAAGCGATGCCAACCCAATGCGCGCAGCTTTTTGAATGAACCGGTGGTCAAATTTGGCCGCATCCCCCATGCCTCGTGCTCCACGCCAAAGCAGCAGCACCATCGCCCAGCCAGCCGCGCTAGTGGCAACAGCCGCCGCCATATATCCAATCACCGGCGCCAATCCGATAGCCAGAATAGCATTGATGACCATAGCAATCAGTGCAAAACGAAACGGTGATCTGGTGTCTTCACGGGCAAAATAAACCGGTTGCAGCACTTTTTGCATTACAAAAGACGGCAGGCCGAATCCATAGACGGCAACGGCCATGGCTGTGGCGGCAGCATCCTGCGGCCCGAATTTCCCGCGTTCAAAAAGGACTGAAATCAACGGTTGCGGGATCACGAGCAAGGCCACCGCGGCCGGAAGCGTCAGCAGCAGGGCAAATTCACCGGCGCGGTTCATCGCATCGCGTCCTTGGGCCCCGTCACCGGCCTGTAGCCTGCGCGACAGCTCCGGCAACAAAACAACGCCGATTGCAATTGCAACAACACCAAGTGGCAACTGATAAAGGCGATCCGCCAGGTTCAGATATTGGATCGAGCCTTCGAAAAAACTGGCAACCTGACGCCCAACCAACAGGTTTACCTGAACCACCCCGCCGGCAAGCGCGGCTGGGGCGGCGATGATTGCCAGCCGTTTTAGTTCTGGCGTCATTTTTGGGATGCGTGGAATAAGTCGGAAACCCGCGCGATCGGCGGCGCGCCAAACCAAAGCAAGCTGTGCAATCCCGGCCACAGGAACCGCCCAGGCCAGTGCGCGGCCAATATCGGCGCCAGTTTGCGCGGCCCAGACCATCGTTATGGTCAACACAATGTTCAGCAGAACCGGCGCTGCGGCTGCGGCCGCAAATCGCCCAACTGAATTCAATACGCCCGACAAAAGTGCCGCGATTGATATGAACAGGATGTACGGAAACGCGATGCGCCCGTAATCCACCGCCAGATCAAACCGCGCGTCAGCAGAAAACCCGCTGGCCATCGCAAATACCAGCCATGGCATGAAGACCTGTGCTGCAACAGTTAACACGATCAGGATTGATGCAAGGCCAGACAGCGCGTCGCGCGCAAATTCCAACGGCTCTTCACCGCTTTCCACTTTTTTGGAAAACATCGGAATAAACGCCATGTTAAAAGCGCCCTCGGCAAAGAACCGACGAAACATATTGGGTAGGGAAAACGCAATAACAAAGGCCTCGGCTGCGGGGCCTGCGCCCAGATATGCGGCAAACAGGATGTCACGCACAAAACCCAGAACGCGGCTGGCCAGTGTCCAGAACCCGACCGTCAGAAAACTTTTGATAAGGCGCGGGCGCGCCATCAATGCGTGGCCCTTTTGGCGCCAAGTGCAATTGCTTCGCGCAGTTTCTTTTCCAGCGTTTTGCGTTTGTTTTCCGCGTGGAATTTCAGGCCGAACATGTCCTTTACATAGAACGTGTCTACCACCTGCGCCCCATAGGTCGCGATCCCGGCGGATGCGACATAGACGTTGGCGTTTGCCAGCGTCCGGGTCAGATCAGACAGCAGGCCGGGGCGATCGCGGGTGTCGACCTCGATGATTGTGTAAATCTCCGAGCCTTCGTTGTCGAATGCGATTGAGGTTGGAACCCTGAAATCGCGCTCGCGTTTTTTTATTTTGTCGCGGCTTTTAATTGCGTCCCGTGTTGTGACTTCGCCGGCCAGAATTTTGTTAATCATCTTCTGCATCCGGGGCAGGCGGGATTTTTCATAAGGCGCGCCTTCGGAATCCTGAATCCAGAAAACTGCCGTCACATATCCGTCTTTTGTGGTGTAGGTGCGGGCGTCAACCACATTGGCCCCCACGACAGCCAAAGCCCCCGCCACCCGAGAGAATATGCCCGGATGGTCGACCATCGCAAAACAAGCGCGTGTTGCATCGCGGTCTTCGTCTGGCAACAGATCAATGCGCATATCGGCATTGCCAATGTCGC
>JAHRVD010000179.1 GCA_019090845.1 Marinosulfonomonas sp. | reverse complement strand
CGGTGCGCCGTTTATCGCAAATGATTGTGATCTTGGCGACGACAGCGACATTTGGTTGCTGACCGGACCGAACATGGCCGGCAAATCAACCTTTCTGCGCCAGAACGCGCTGATTGCCCTGCTGGCGCAGATGGGGTCATTCGTGCCCGCCGACTCAGCCCACATCGGGTTGGTTTCACAGCTTTTTTCCCGTGTTGGTGCGTCTGACGACCTAGCCCGCGGTCAGTCCACCTTTATGGTCGAAATGGTTGAAACCGCGGCAATTCTAAATCAGGCCGACGACCGAGCATTGGTTATACTTGACGAAATTGGCCGCGGCACCGCCACCTATGACGGGTTGTCGATCGCATGGGCAACGCTGGAACACCTGCACGACACCAATCAATGCCGCGCCCTGTTCGCCACCCATTACCACGAAATGGCGGTATTGGCCGACAAACTAAAGGGTGTCGAAAACGCAAATGTCGCCGTCAAGGAATGGGAAGGCGACGTAATTTTTCTGCACGAGGTCCACAAGGGGTCCGCCGATCGGTCTTATGGTGTGCAGGTCGCCCGTCTTGCCGGGTTGCCAGGCTCGGTGGTCAATCGGGCCCGCGTTGTGCTTGACGCCCTTGAAAAGGGCGAGCGAGAGGGCGGCAACCGGCAAAAAGCGCTGATTGACGATCTGCCGCTGTTTTCCGCAACACCACCCGCCCCAGCAACTAAACAAACCGCATCGCTTGCCGAAGAAAAGCTCGCCGGGGTTTTTCCCGACGAGCTGACGCCAAAACAGGCGCTAAATCTGATTTACGAGCTTAAGGCCCTTACAAAGAAGGCTTCGGGGTCGAACTGACGCCGACCTGTGCGGGGCGCAACAGGCGATCATGCAACAAAAAGCCCTCGGTCATGACCTGAATGATGTCACCGGCTTTTGTTTGTGGCACCGCAGCCTCAAACATCGCCTGATGGATTTGTGGATCAAAAACATCGCCAATAACCGGGGCAACAGGCTCTATTCCGTGCTTTTTGAACACGCTCAACAGCTCGCGCATCGTAAGCTCGATACCGTCAAACAGTGCTTTGGATACTTCGCGCTGCTCATCCGTCGCCGCGTCCATTGCCCGCTTCAGGTTGTCATAGACCGGCAACATATCGCGCGACAGCTTTGATCCGCCGTATTGTTCAGCCTCGCGACGATCCCGCTCGCCGCGCTTGCGGGCGTTTTCCGCATCCGCCAGCGCACGCATGAACCGATCACGCATGTCATCGCGTTCGTTGCGAAGCTGTTCCATCTCGTCAACCTGTTCCAGGTTTTCGACATAATCCTCGGTTTCCTCGCCAAACCCGTCTGCTGCGAGTTCGTCGACAAGGGCCTCGACCTCTTCAACGATGTCTTTCTTAGCTTCGCCCATATTCTTCTTACCCTTCAATCCCGACCCGACAACATCCGACCAACCAGTTGCGCGGTATAATCCACAATTGGCACGATCCGCCCATAGTTCAGACGCGTTGGTCCGATGACGCCGACTGCACCAATGATTTTTCGATCAGCGTTCATATAAGGAGAGACCACCAAAGAGGAACCCGAAAGTGAGAAAAGTTTGTTCTCAGAACCAATAAAAATGCGCACACCGTCCCCTTCCTCGGCAGATTCAAGGAAATCGGCGATGTCCCGCTTGCGTTCAAGGTCATCAAACAACAGGCGAATGCGGTCTAGATCTTCTTCTTCGCCATCCGAATCAAGCAAGTTGGCCCGTCCACGCACAATCAAACGCTCGTAAGAATCGCCATCGCCATCCCAAAGCGCCAGCCCGGCCTCAACCAGTTCCCGCGCCAACACGTCTATTTCTTGCCGCCTCTGGCCAATCTGCGCCCCGATTGTGGTTCGCAATTCGCTAAGCGTCAGACCCTCGGCCAGCGCGTTCAGAAAGTTCGCCGCCTCGCGCATCGACGATGGCGTCTGCCCGGGCGTTGGCGCAAAAACCCGGTTTTCCACATGCCCGTCGGCGTAAACCAGCACCACCAGTGCGCGATCCTGCGCAAGGCTGACAAATTCTATATGTTTGATCGGCGCTTCGTGTTTTGGCGCCAGAACAACGCTGGCCCCTTGTGTCAGCCCCGATAATGCCGACCCAACCCGGTCCAGCAGGTTCGAGACTTCAGCCTGATTGCTTTGTGCAGTCGCATCAATTTTCGCACGGTCGTCATCATCGACAAGCCCGACCTCCATCAGGCCATCGACAAACATCCGCAAGCCTGCCTGCGTTGGAATGCGGCCAGCCGAAACATGCGGCGAATCTAACAGGCCCATATATTCCAGATCCTGCATGACGTTGCGGACCGTCGCGGCACTTACGTTTTCGCTTAGGGTGCGGGTCAGGGTGCGCGATCCCATTGGTTCGCCGTTTTCCAGATATCCTTCGACCACACGGCGAAACACCTCGCGGCTGCGATCATTCATCTCGTTTAGAACGTTTGATCCGTCACTCATCGGGTATTTCCTGTGGTTCGGCCTATTAAAGACCTCT
>JAHRVD010000178.1 GCA_019090845.1 Marinosulfonomonas sp. | reverse complement strand
TTGCATCGTATCATAAATCGACAATCCAGACGTCACCACACCACCGGGCGAGTTGATATACATCGAGATTTCTTTTTTCGGGTTTTCTGCCTCTAGGTGCAAAAGCTGGGCGACAATCAGCGATGACATCCCATCATGTACCGGGCCAGTTATGAAAATGATCCGCTCTTTGAGCAAACGGGAAAAAATATCGTAGGCCCGTTCGCCCCTGCTGGTCTGCTCAACGACCATCGGAACGAGGGTATTCATATAGGTGTCAATTGGATCTGTCATGTCCGCGCCTCAAGCTATTTGGTTATGGTTATCTGATAAATGCTTACACAAGTCTTAGTGTTGCGCCACGGGGGCTTCAAGGGCGTGAAATAAATTCAATCCGCCGATAATGTGACATTTTGCGCCTGAAACCCGGCCTAGCTTGCCGCGCTGGCCTTATTATAGCGGACCGAGGACCAAAGCGCGATGCCGATCAGCCCTGCACCAACCAACCCCGTGACCAATTCCGGGATGTGCCAGAGCGTTTGTGCAAACATAATCATCGACAGCGCAAGGATCGAATAAAACGCCCCATGTTCCAGATATCGAAACTGCGCCAATGCCTTTTTCTCGACCAGCATAATTGTCATCGAGCGCACATACATCGCACCGATTCCAAGGCCGATCGCGATCAGGAAAATATTCTGCGTCAACGCAAATGCACCGATCACCCCGTCAAAGGAAAAACTGGCGTCCAGCACCTCGAGATAAAGGAAGGCACCCAGACCACCGGCACGCGCCAATTCCGCAGTTTTTTCTTTTGTATCAAGAAGTTGAGAAATAACTTCCACGCTAGTAAAAACCACCAACCCCAAAAGAGACGCAAGCAAGAACCGGCTGACATCCTGTGGCGGAATTTGTGTTGAAACCGTCAGAACCACGACCAGCACCATCGTTATTTGCAACCCGCGAATGCTGGCACAACGGCGTAGTTGCGCTTCAAGGGCAGCGATCCAGTGGACTTCTTTACCCTCATCAATGAAATAGTTCAGCGCCACCATCATCAAGAACGCACCGCCAAAAGCAGCAATAGTCAGATGCGAGTCCGATATGATCTGCGCGTATTCCATCGGATGCGTAGCGGCTAATTTTATCGTCGCAAGCGGACCTAAACTGGCAGCGATTGCCACAACCGCCAGCGGAAACACGATCCGCATTCCAAAAACAGCGATAAGAATGCCCCATGTCAGAAAACGGCGCTGCCAGAGCGGCGACATGTTCTTTAGTTTGTTGGCATTCACAATTGCGTTGTCAAAGGAAAGGGAAATCTCAAGAACGGCCAGCACCGTCCCAATCAAAAGATACGAAACCGCACCGCTAAATGTCTGAGTAAAGGACCAGCCCAGAACGACAGTCAATAGAAGACCAAGTATCGTCACAGCAATGGGCCAGCGGAGATACTGAACCGTTGTGGATAACATACTCAACCGCTCCTTGGCTCGGGACAACTGACATCGGATACCCTGCCAGTCCGACAGGGGCAAGATGCACGCAAGCAGGCTTTTCGACTTACCTTTCGGCAGATATGGGATCAGCCGAAAGAAAATTCGAGGGCGCAAATGAAAAAGGCAGCCGCCGGGCTGCCTTTGACATCAAGTTCTTGGCGGGGCCGCGTTATTCTGCGGGCACCGCATTGACCACGTCGGTCTTTTCCTTGAGTTGCATTTCCTCGTGATACGACCTTTCGATATTCACGTCCCAAATATCGTATCTATCCTTCTGGATAATATTGCGTGCCGCATACATGGCCGACAACATCGAGTGGTCCTGATTGTTGTAACGGTGCAAACCATTGCGCCCCACCGTCTGAAAGTTATCCAGTGTTTTCAACCAGCCTTCGATAACATCCAAAGCTTCCCGGTAGATCCCGTCATAGACCGGATAGGCCTTTGGCTGACGGATAATCGCGGCGTCAATAACGTCTTTTTCTCCGGCCAACCCCAGTGTTTCAAGCTCTTTACCGGCCAGATCACGCAGCTCCTCGTCGCTCATCGTCCAAAGCCCGTCACCTTCCTGGCAGAAATATTCCATGCCAATTGATGCCGTGTTCTGATCGGGTAGCATTTCCTTGGACCACGCCCGGAAATTCTGAATTCGCCCAACCTTGACCTTTGGACTGTGGATATAAATCCAGTTGTCCGGGAACGGATCGGCGTGATCCAGAACCAGAGTGACAATAAGAAAATCGCGATACGACAATTTGTTCGCCGCATCGACCACCTCTTGGGGCGGGGCCGGTTTGAACGAATGGATAAGATCGCGGATCGCCATCGAGTTCACAAAATGATCGCCTTTGACATTCTCGACCTCGGACGGCTTGCCATCCTCGCTCCATTTACGAATATCGACCGAAGTCACTTTGGTTCCGTCGCGGTTCACGCCAACAACCTCAGAGCGCATGTTCACTTCGCCGCCGTCGTTGCGAACAAGATCACGCACCTTTTCCCACATCATACCGGGTCCAAGGCGTGGATACTGAAATTCCTCGATCAGGCTTGCAGTGTCGTTGGCGCCAGTCATGGCGTTCCAGATCACTTTGATCAACGATAGGTTCTTGATCCGCTGCGCCGCCCAGTCAGCGCGGATTTCACGGCCCGGGATACCCCAGACCTTTTCGGTGTAGCTGCGGAAAAAATGCATATAGAGCCGACCGCCAAAACGGTTGATCACCCATTGCTCAAAACTATCTTCTTCCGGGTATGGGCGCACGCGCCATTTGGCGTAGCTAAGCACAATCCGGATCGCCTCATAGGGCCCAATGCTTGTCAGGGCATTGAAGAACTTCAGCGGGTAGTCAAAATACTTTTCCCGGTAAAAAATACGGCTGAGGCGAGGAACGGTGATGAAATCATCGCCCATTACTTCGTGCCACATCGATTCGACTTCGGTCACCTTGGTGAAAAACCGGTGTCCGCCAATATCAAAGCGATAGCCATTCTTGCTTTCCGTGCGGGAAATTCCGCCAACCATGTCAGAGCCTTCAAAGACCAAAGGCTGGTGTTCCTGACTGATTTTTTGCAATTCATAAGCGGCCGTCAAACCTGCCGGACCGCCGCCGATAACTACAACCGGGCTTTTACTTTTTGCTGTCTTAACCACTACTAAATCCCAAGCGTAAAATATTGGCGTCGTATCGCCGCTGAAACTGCAATCTACGCTACCAGCGAAAGATCACAAATCCCTAGCGCTGGCACGGCATAATTTATACGTCTTTTGGAACCAATAACAAAGAAATAGCGGTTCTTAATTGAGAAAATGCAAAATCCGACCGCAAAAATCGCCGTTGGATGGTCGGTTTCGTGATTCGTGACCAACTTGGGCTTGGAAAATCGATGCTTGCCGCGGTGTATTTTGAATGTTTGGGGGGGGGGTAGAAAACTTTTGTTGATAGTCGCGACCTGCGGCAGATGAATTTTTTCAGTATGCAACGCGCAAACGGTGGGGTTCGGCCTTTGCCCGGAATGACCGGGATTAAATTTTGATCAGCCGGTCACCGGCAACTTCTATGCCATTGCCATCAAAGACATTGCGCGCATCAAACGCCAGCCGGGCGTTTTGGGCCACCAGCGGGTAATCCACCTGAGTGTGATCGGTCATCACGATCACCGCATCATATCCGGCGATAACCTTTGCACTAAGCGGCACAGATTTGCGCCCCGCCAGCGCGCTGTGGTCGCGCGTCATCGGCATGACCGGGAAATACGGATC
>JAHRVD010000177.1 GCA_019090845.1 Marinosulfonomonas sp. | reverse complement strand
GCCCCGCTTGCGGTTTCTTGCTGGCAAGATAGCTGTTGATTGCGCGCGATTCCCAAAGCACGAAATCACCGTCCTGAAGAACCGGGATTTTGCCATTGGGGTTCATCGCCAGAAATTCGTCTGTCTTTGTTCCCCCGGCGCGCAAATCGACCTCGATTACTTCAAGGTCAATGCCCAGCTCAAGGGCAACAGCGCGCACGCGCAGGGCGTTGGGAGAAAAATTGGCATTATAGAGTTTCATAATATTTCCTAGCCTTGTGCCGCTGTAAGTGCGGCCTTGTTGTCTTTCAGAAATTGACGGACTGATTTGCCCGGCTGCCCGGTTAGCTCTTCCAGCGAACCCGACGCCACGTTGAGGTATCCTTCGGCCACCGCAATATCGAATGACGCAAAAACCTCGGCCATGAATTCAGGCAGCCCATTGCCTATCATCGCGCCTTTCAGATCATCGCCGGAAATGGCGATATGGGGAATGGTCTGACCGGTAATTTCAGACAGGTACTTGGCAATCTGGTCATGGGTCACGGTGTCCGGCCCGGTGATTTCGAGTGTCCGGGTGTCGGCCTCGTTCATCAGGGCGGCGGCGGCGGCGCTGGCACAGTCTTCACGCGTCACAAAGCCGGTCTTGCCGGTGCCGGTGGCGGTGAAATGTTTGCCCATAGCGATGCTTTGTGGCGCGCTCATCAAAAGCATGTCTGTATACAGGTTGTTGCGCAGGATCGTGTGAGCGACACCGCTGCTTGCCAGCATTGCTTCGGTATCTTTGTGGTCGGTGCTGAAGGTGATCGGGGATTGGTCGACCGGATTGGTCAGCGATGTATAGACGATATGGGCGACACCGGCATTCACCGCAGCATTGATGGCATTGGCATGGGCGATCAGCCGCTTGCCGGGTTCCAGATCGTCGGTGCTGACGATAAGCAGACGTTTTACGCCTCTGAAGGCCGAACCAAGGCTGGCCGGGTCGTTGAAATCAGCCGCCCGAACCTCGACACCCTTGGCGGCGACGTCGGCCAGTTTGTCGGGCGATCGGCTGGTGGCGATAAGGGGGCCAACACCGGCCTCGATCAGTTTGTTCAAAACCAGCCCGCCAAGGTTTCCCGCAGCGCCTGTGATTGCATATGGTCCGTTTTGTGTGGTCACCTAATTGCTCCTTTTAAAGTTTTGACCGGCAAAAGATCAGCCTATTGCCGGGATAGTATTCATGAATGATCCGGGGGTGTTCAGGCGGAAATTCAGCCGAACTGATAGGCAGATTCGACCGCACCCAACACAATATCCTCTAGTATTTTCTCGCCAATATCCGCACCTGCGGCACCTGCAACAACATGCAGTGGGATCAGGTGTTCCTCGCGTGGATGTGCATCGGCAGCGCCGGGTGCATTGGCCCAGTCTGCCAGCAGGCGGTTACGTTCTGCCGGATCTGCGTTGCAGGCAGCATCGCTCAGCCATTTGTCAAACTCGCGCCCAGATATGTTACCACCCGGGCCGCCGCGCATTGCCTGCATCATTACACCCATGTTGTGATAGGTATTGCCGCTGCCCACGATCAGAACGCCCTGGTCGCGCAATGGTTCCAGCGCCTGACCCATGGCAATATGGGCGGCAGGATCAAGGTCCGAGCGTAAAGATAGCTGAACAATCGGGATTTCAGCATCGGGAAAGGCAACCTTGAGCGGGATAAATACGCCATGGTCATAGCCACGGGCAGGCTCGCTATTGGTTTTGAACCCGGCCTCATTTAGTAACTTGGCAACACGGGCAGACAGCGCCGGGTCACCGGGGGCCGGGAATGTCAATTCATAGGTGTGCGGCGGGAACCCATAATAATCAAACAACAGATCTGGTGCAGGATTGTCTTGCACGGTTATTTCGTTTTCTTCCCAATGGCCGGATATGACCAACATGGCCTTTGGCTTTTCGGCCAGCGTCGCAGGTAAAGCGCGCAGAAATTCGATCTGCCGGTTCCATGTGTCTGGCGGATTCCAGTCCATGAAAAAACACGGGCCTCCACCATGGGGAATGAAGACAGTTGGTTGGCGACCCATCAGGTGGTGCTCCTTTGAACGAATAAGAATTTACCCACAGCCGCGGCGCAACATAACGCGATTATCAATGTTCTGGGGGACCTGTATTCGAGTGTGATGTTAGCAGTTGGCATTCAAATCCATTCCAACCGTTACTTTTTCATACTTACATGCTAATGTTATTCCAACCAAAGAAAAAGAAGGCACGCGAATTTTACTTAGTTACCTGCGTGTGACCATTAAAGGAAACAACGATGCCCGATGGATCTATTGCCCCCGATGGTGCCAAGCTGCGGTTTGAGATTTCTGCGGATTGTCCGGTACGCCCGCTTTTGGACCGACTGGGCGATAAGTGGAGCCTGCTGATTATCACGCGTCTGGCCGATGCGCCGGAGGGAAAATACCGGTTTTCGGAACTAAAACGCATTGTCGATGGTATCTCGCAGCGGATGCTGACGATTACACTGCGAAACCTTGAACGCGACGGTCTGGTTACGCGGGAAATTTTTGCCGAGGTGCCGCCGCGGGTGGAATATCAACTGACGCCGATCGGTCATAGCTTTCTGGAACCGGCAAGCGCGCTGATACAGTGGATGGTTGCCAACTGGCCAGAAATAGAGCGCCAGCGTGAGGCGTTTGAGAACCGCTAAGTCCGGGGCGGCTTTACTGGGCAAATATCGTTCTAATATCCTCGAAAGTGCGCTTGATTTCCGTGTCTGGTGTGCCTGATCCGTCATTTGCCCACCGCTCCATTGCGATACGAATTCCGGTTGTAACGAGGGCGGCAATCAGAATCGGCTTTTCTGCGTCGTCCCGTAATTTCAGGCGTTTTGCGATAACCCGCCGCACCATTTCTTCAAATTCATGAAACGCATTAATCTTTAGCATGACCAGTTTTGGATGCGTCTGTGATATTTCAAACAATTTGCGAAACATCTTCGGGTTTTCCGAAAAAAACTGGGTGAGCGGAACGATCAATTCGATCAGATCGTCCAGAATTTTGGCTCTGGATTGTAAGAATTTATCAATGGCTTCTTGTCTAAACACCGGCGTCGGCGGAAGCAGTGCTGCCTCTTTATAGCGAAAATAGTTGAAAAAGGTGCGTGGGCTAATACCCGCCGCTTCGCTGATCATATCGGTGGTTACGTTGTCCAGACCCTGTGCGTGAACCAAGTTGACCGCTGCCACCCGAATGGTGTTTGCGGTGCGCAGTTTTCTTCGCTCTCTAAGGTCGGACAACAGGTTTACCTCACGGAATTATTTGTTGCACATACTGCAAAACATGCATAACAAGCAAGGCGAGAATTTGGCAATCCCTATACTGTTATGCCCCGAAGCCAACACAATAGGGTGCTATCCAATGCCGGATCGGGGCGCTTTTGCCCCCGAACCAATTAAATAAACCAGGCCGGGTCAGATATCGAACCCCGGATCAAGCAGAAGTGTAAAACCAGTTACAGCCATGAAAGCACTTAAATCCTACGGCATCGCCGTTATCATAATCCTGATTGTTGGCGCCTGGTTTTCTACCGGCATCGTTTTGCAGGGTGGGAAAGGCCCCGCCGACAGCGAATTCACCGTCGTGTCCGCGATTGAAAGCGAGGGTGGCCCGATCACCGATATCGTTGATGCAAGCGGTTACGCAATTCATGCCCATGAGCAAGAAGGTGTCAATGACCCGGCGTTGTCAATTGCCGAACGTAACAAACTGATCGCTGCAAATAGCGGAGCGCTTAGGGTTGTTCGGGTGAAATCGTTCAACTTGCAACCGATGAAACTGGAAGTCACTCTGCGCGGCCATACCGAGGCTAAGGCCTCGCTCGCGGCGACGGTTGAGACCAGTGATATTGTCGCATCTGTAGCCGTAAGAGAAGGCCAGAGCGTTGAAGAAGGCGATCTGATCTGCACCCTTGAGGGTGGCACACGGCAGGCCAGTGTCAACCAGTCCGGCGCGGCTGTTAAACAGGCCGAGGCCGCGTTGCTAAAGGCCCAGACTGATTACAATACCAACAAGGCGTTGCGCCAAAAAGGACTGGCGTCCGAAAATAGCCGGGACATATTTTCGGCCAATCTGCGGGCCGCAGAATCTGGCCTTGAGGCCGCCCAGGTCGGGCTAAAAAACCGGGTGGATGAGCTTGAAAATACCGAGATCAGGGCCGGGTTGTCTGGTGTCGTTCAGGGGCCGATTGTCGAAGTTGGAACATTGCTGAATTTTGGCGGCTCCTGCGCTAAGATCATTCAACTTGACCCGATGGTTTTTGTTGGTGCGGTGCCGCAACTTCGGATCAGTCTTGTAAAACTTGGTGTGCCCGCAAAGATCAGAACAATAAACGGGCAAAACAGCGAAGGCGTCGTAACGTTCGTTTCTGTCAGTTCTGATCCGGCAACCCGGACGTTTGCAATTGAAATCGAATTTCCGAACGCGGATGGGCTAATTTTTGATGGTCTGACTGCCGAAGCACTGGTTGATATGGGAAATGTACCTGCCCATTTGTTACCTCAGTCAATTTTGACGTTGGATGCCGACGGAGTGTTGGGTGTCAAAGCTGTTCAAGACCAAAAAGTTGTGTTCTACCCATTGGATATTCTTGCCGATACGCGCCAAGGGGTTTGGGTTGCCGGTCTGCCATTGTCAGTTGATCTGATCGTGCGGGGGCAGGAATATGTAAGTAAAGGGCAGGCGGTCCAGGCCCGCTTTGCTCAGTAGGTTCGCAGCATGGTAAATTTCATCGAACGAGTTCTGCTGATGCCACGCGTCGTTTTGACGGTGATGGTGTTGCTGCTTGGCTCTGGCCTTGCGTCCTATATCTCGCTGCCCAAGGAAAGCTTCCCGAGCATCGACATTCCATTTTTCTATGTGTCCGTCGATCAGCGCGGTATATCGCCGCGTGATGCCAACCGGCTGTTGGCCAAGCCGGTCGAGGATCGGCTGCTTGGCATGGATGGGTTGGAAAAACTGACGTCGACGGCCACGACGGGTCATGTTTCGGTGTTCCTTGAATTTGGGGTAAACGTCGACAAAGACAAAGCCCTGACCGATATTCGCGGCGAGCTTGAGGGGATCGCAAGCGAACTGCCCGCCGATGCCGACGAACCCACGATAAACGAGATCAATATTACCGACCGGCCGGTTCTGTCGGTGGCTGTCTATGGCGATGTGCCCGAGCGCACGTTGAGCCGCCATGTCGAAGCCTTGCAGGACGAGTTGGAATCAATTGCCGACGTTCAGGAAGTGACCGTTTCGGGTAAGCGCGATGAAGTTCTGGAAGT
Organism: Marinosulfonomonas sp.; assembly: GCA_019090845.1. Lineage (GTDB taxonomy): Bacteria > Pseudomonadota > Alphaproteobacteria > Rhodobacterales > Rhodobacteraceae > NORP110. Next base: position 308 of record JAHRVD010000177.1, on the reverse strand, counting down.
GCAAATCGACCTGCTGCATCTGGAGGCTTACAATATTACAGCCGGGCAATTGTTTGACGCACTTGCACGCAATAATGTGATGGTCGCCGGTGGCAAACTGGACAGCGGGCAGGGCACGTTCAATGTTGATGTGCCGGGGCTGATATCAACGGCCGAGGAAGTTTACAGCCTGCCGCTAAAAACCGTTGGTGATACGGTGGTGACGTTTGGCGATGTCGCCTCGATCACCCGAACGTTCAAAGATGCCACAGAATACGCCTTTGTAAACGGTGCGCCCGCGATAGCGCTTGAGGTCAAAAAGAACCTTG
>JAHRVD010000176.1 GCA_019090845.1 Marinosulfonomonas sp. | reverse complement strand
GCAACGGGATTTATCTGGGCGAGCGGGAATGCTCGATCCAGCGGCGAAATCAGAAAGTCATCGAAGAAGCCCCCAGCCCATTTCTGGACGAAGCGACCCGCAAGGCGATGGGGCAGCAGGCCGTCGCGCTGGCACAGGCGGTTGATTATGCCAGTGCCGGAACGGTGGAATTCATCGTTGACGGCGAGCGCAATTTCTTTTTCCTTGAAATGAACACGCGGCTACAGGTCGAACATCCGGTTACCGAACTGATTACCGGGGTTGATCTGGTCGAACAGATGATCCGGATCGCGTATGGCGAAAAGCTGTCGATTGCTCAGAAGGATGTAAAGCTGAACGGCTGGGCGATGGAAAGCCGCCTTTATGCCGAAGATCCTTACCGCGGGTTTTTGCCGTCAATTGGCCGGTTGTCGCGCTATCGTCCGCCAGAAGAGTTTGCCAGCAAGACGGCCGTCGTTCGCAACGATACCGGCGTCTATGAGGGCGGTGAGATTAGCATGTATTACGACCCGATGATCGCAAAGCTGTGCACCTGGGCACCGACCCGCGCCAAGGCCGTCGATGAGATGCGCGTGGCGCTTGACAGTTTCGAGGTGGAAGGGATCGGCCATAATCTGCCGTTCCTGTCGGCGGTAATGGACCATCCGAAATTCGTTTCCGGCGACATCACGACCGCCTTCATCGAAGAAGAATATCCTGAAGGTTTCGAGGGTGTTACCCTGCCAGATGCACAAATCCGACGGGTCGCAGCAGCGGCGGCGGCGATGTATCGGATTACGGAAATCCGGCGCACCCGAGTGTCGGGGCGAATGGACAACCACGAGCGCCATATCGGCAGCGATTGGGTGGTCACATTGCAGGAAACAGAGCTGAACCTGACAATCGAGGCCGACAAGCAGGGTGCAACTTTGCGTTTTGAAGATGGCGACGAAATGCGGGTGGAAAGTGAATGGGTGCCCGGCAATGCGCTGGCGATCGTCAATGTGGACGGTGAGCAACTGGTGATGAAGGTTGGCAAGGTGACCAGCGGGTTCCGATTGCGGCTTCGCGGGGCGGATATGAAAGTGCAGGTGCGCACCCCCAGGCAGGCAGAACTGGCCAAACTGATGCCCGAAAAAGTGGCGCCTGACACGTCGCGCTTGTTGCTATGCCCGATGCCCGGACTGATTGTGTCGATCGACGTGGAAGAGGGGCAGGAAGTACAGGAAGGCCAAAAGCTGTGCACCGTCGAGGCGATGAAGATGGAAAACATCCTGCGCGCCGAACGTCAGGGCGTGGTGGCCAAGGTCAACGCAGCGGTGGGCGACAGTCTGGCCGTTGAAGAAATTATCATGGAATTTGAATAGGTAAACCCGGAGTACAGAAATTGGAACTAAGCCTGCATATTGGTGCGCATCGGACAGGGACAACAGCCCTGCAACAGGCGTGCCGCAACAATGCAGGCCTGTTGGCAGATGCAAACATCGAGGTTTGGGGCAGCGATGTGATGCGCGCGCCTGCTTTGGAGCGGTTTCCAAATATCTGGCCCGCAGAAAACAGTGACGCCGGCAAGAAAGCCGTAAAAGCAGCCGTCAGTGCGATGCAGAATGCCATTGGCGAACGGATCGACGGCGGGCGTGCTCATTTATTGATAACCGAGGAAAACCTTCTGGGATCAATGCCTGCCAATTTGCGCGAACAGTCGCTTTATCCCAATGCGGGTGCGCGGATGCTGGCATATCGTCAGCTATTTCCGGTGCCTCCAGACCGGATTTTTCTGTGCCTGCGAAGTTATGCCAGCTACTGGGCTTCGGCCTATTCGTTTGCGGCGCTGCGCAACGAGTTGCCAGAATTTTCGCAGCTTTGCGACGGGCTGGTTCAGGGCGCGCGTGGGTGGATCGATGTTCTGGCGGACCTGCGTGACGCCTTTCCGGGCAGCCAAATCCTTGTCTGGGAACACAAAAAGACGGCACAGATGTTGGGTGAAGTTCTGGCGATGATGTTCGGGCCGATGGCCGCCGGTTTGGATGTGCCCAAAAACCTGAAAAACCGCGCATTGAACGCGGCGGCATTTGAACAGGCCTTACAGTTGCGTAAATCGGACCCGGATTTGACGCCGTCCCAATTGCAGGATGCCGTGGCCCTTTTGGACAAGGCCGGGGGCGCGCCGTTTCAGCCGTTTTCAGGCCAGCAGGTGCAGGTTCTGAACCGGCGTTTTGCCGATGATCTGGCGCAAATTTCCGCGGGCGTCCTGCCGGGCGTAGAATTCATCGAACATTTCGGGCCGGATGCGGGAAGCACTGCATGATTGGCCCGCCTGTTTCCAACCCTCAGCGATCGCGCAATTCTTCGATGCGCGAGGGCATCTTGTCGATGCTATGGGTGATTTCGCGCGCTGACCACGGGCTGGGTTTGCGTAGTTTAACGCCGCCGTCCTTGTCGATCAGCACCAGCCCGAAACCACGTGGGCGCAGTTCCTGCCGGATCGCAGATGGATCAGCCGGGTTGGTGTCTGTCAGAACAATCACATCGCGCTCGATCAGATCACTTGGGCGCTCAAGCAGCATATCCATTTGCTGGCCAAAGGCCGGGTCGCGCTCGGTGTCGGCAAAGACGACAAGGACGCGGTTCAGCCACAGAAAATCTGCCAGCACTGCCTCGGATGCGGGCAGGATGGTTAGGCTTGCGGGCGTGTCGGCAGGCTGCCCAGCCGTCTGCGCGCTGGCAGCATTTACAAGGAACGCGGTAATAACAAAGGCGAGCAAGTTTTTCATAATGTCTCCGTTCCTTACAGATATAGGGCGGAAGGTTGGGAAACCGAAGAGTTTTGGCGTCGCCGTCGCGGGAAAATTTCCGTTTGCATGGCCCGCCCCGATAACAGGAGCAAAAATATGAGCAATAAAGACGACTGGGCCGAACGGGCCGAAAAGGAATTGCGGGGCCGTTCGCTGGACGAGCTGACGTGGAATACGCCCGAAGGCATCGCGGTGCAGCCAGTTTATAACGCCGAAGATACGGAGGGGCTGGATCATCTGGGCACGATGCCCGGCGAGGCCCCCTATACCCGTGGGCCGCGCGCCACGATGTATACCGGTCGCCCCTGGACTGTGCGCCAATATGCCGGGTTCTCAACGGCCGAGGAATCAAACGCATTTTACCGCAAGGGGCTGGCGGCCGGGCAGCAGGGCGTTTCGGTTGCTTTTGATCTGGCGACGCATCGCGGATACGACAGCGATCATCCCCGTGTTGAGGGCGATGTTGGCAAGGCCGGCGTTGCAATCGACAGCGTTGAAGATATGAAAATCCTGTTTGATGGGATACCGCTGGACAAGGTGTCGGTTTCAATGACGATGAACGGGGCGGTGATCCCGGTTCTGGCGTCTTATATCGTCGCCGGTGAGGAACAGGGCGTTGATCTGTCAGCGCTGTCGGGAACAATTCAGAACGACATTCTGAAGGAATTTATGGTGCGTAACACCTATATCTACCCCCCCGAACCCAGCATGAGGATCGTCGCGGATATCATTGAATATACGTCAAAAAACATGCCCAAGTTCAATTCGATCTCGATCTCTGGCTATCACATGCAGGAAGCCGGGGCCAATCTGGTGCAAGAGCTGGCGTTCACCTTGGCGGATGGCAAGGAATACGTGCGCGCCGCGGTTGAACGGGGCATGGATGTAGACGCTTTTGCAGGCCGTTTGTCGTTCTTTTTCGCCATTGGGATGAATTTCTTTATGGAGGCGGCAAAACTGCGTGCCGCCCGTCTGCTATGGCATCGGATCATGACCGAATTTGGTGCGCAAAAGCCCGGATCACTGATGTTGCGTACCCATTGTCAGACCTCGGGCGTCAGCCTGCAGGAACAGGACCCATACAACAATATCGTGCGAACAGCCTATGAAGCGATGAGCGCGGTGCTGGGGGGCACGCAATCGCTTCACACGAACTCTTTCGACGAAGCCATTGCTTTGCCTACAGAATTCTCGGCCAGGGTTGCGCGCAATACGCAGTTGATCCTGCAAAACGAAACCGGTGTGACCAATGTGGTCGATCCGCTTGCAGGCTCTTACTATGTGGAAAAACTGACGGCCGATCTGGCCGACGCGGCGTGGGAGCTGATCGGCGAGGTGGACGCATTGGGCGGCATGACCAAGGCCGTCGACAGCGGCATGCCAAAGCTGCGTATCGAAGAAGCTGCCGCACGCCGTCAGGCTGCGGTGGATAAGGGCGAGGATGTGATCGTCGGCGTCAACAAATTCCGGCTGGAGACCGAGGACCATCTGGAGGTTCGCGAAATCGACAACACCAAGGTGCGCAAGGCGCAGGTGGCGCGACTAAAACAGATCCGTAGCAGCCGAAATCAGGCGGCTTGTGACGGGGCTTTGGCGGCGCTGGAAAACGGCGCGGTATCAGGGCAGGGCAACCTGCTGGAACTGGCGGTGGCTGCCGCGCGCGAACGTGCCACTGTCGGCGAGATTTCGATGGCAATGGAAAACGCATTTGGTCGGCATTCGGCCAAGGTCAAGACATTGTCAGGCGTCTATGGCGCCGCCTATGAAGACGACGCCGAGTTTTCAGCCCTGCGCGACGATGTGGATGCATTTGCTGGGGAAACTGGCAAAGCACCCCATATAATGGTCGTGAAAATGGGGCAGGACGGGCATGATCGCGGGGCCAAGGTAATTGCCTCGGCGTTCGCTGATATTGGCTTTGATGTGGACGTAGGCCCCTTGTTCCAGACCCCAGAAGAAGCCGCATCAGACGCCATAAGCCAAGGCGTGCAGGTG
>JAHRVD010000175.1 GCA_019090845.1 Marinosulfonomonas sp. | reverse complement strand
GGTGGCGAACCGGCCCGTGTGGTCGAATCTTTGGATGTTGCACTGGCAAAAATTCCAAAAGTAAGCGGTGATGCCGGGCAGACCTATATGGATCAGCAGACGGCCAAGGTTCTGGACGAGGCCGAAAAGTTGGCTAAAAAGGCCGGCGATTCATTTGTGCCAGTTGAACGGATTTTGACAGCCCTGGCCGTCGTGAAATCCAAGGCCAAGGACGCTTTGGATGCCGGTGCCGTGACGGCGATGAAACTGAACGGCGCGATCAACGATGTGCGCAAAGGTCGAACTGCAGACACCGCCAGTGCTGAGGAAGGTTATGATGCGCTAAAGAAGTTTGCGCATGATCTGACCCAAGCAGCGCGGGACGGAAAAATTGACCCGATCATCGGGCGGGACGAAGAAATTCGCCGCACGATGCAAGTTCTGTCGCGCCGGACCAAGAATAACCCGGTTCTGATTGGTGAACCCGGTGTCGGTAAGACCGCGATTGCCGAGGGGCTTGCCCTGCGGATCATCAATGGTGACGTGCCTGAAAGCCTGAAGAACAAAAAGCTAATGGCGCTGGATATGGGGGCGTTGATTGCTGGCGCAAAGTATCGCGGTGAATTTGAAGAGCGCCTGAAGGCGGTTCTGTCCGAAGTCACTTCGGCAGCCGGTGAGATCATCCTGTTTATCGACGAAATGCACACGCTTGTTGGGGCCGGTAAGGCCGATGGCGCGATGGATGCGTCCAACCTGTTGAAACCTGCTTTGGCGCGGGGTGAATTGCACTGCGTCGGTGCGACCACTTTGGATGAATACCGCAAACACGTAGAAAAAGACGCGGCTTTGGCGCGCCGGTTCCAGCCCGTTTTGGTCGAGGAACCCACGGTCGAGGATACGATTTCCATCCTGCGCGGCATCAAGGAAAAATATGAGCTGCACCACGGCGTGCGGATCAGCGACAGTGCTTTGGTTGCCGCCGCCACTTTAAGCCATCGTTATATTACCGACCGTTTCCTGCCCGACAAAGCCATTGATCTGATGGACGAAGCCGGGTCGCGATTGCGCATGGCAGTTGATAGCAAACCCGAAGAGCTCGACACGCTTGACCGCGACATCATGCAAAAGCAGATCGAAGCAGAGGCGTTGAAGAAAGAAGACGATAAGGCGTCCAAAGACCGGCTGAAAAAACTGGAAAAAGAATTGTCAGATTTGCAGCAGCGCTCATCCGAGATGACCGCCCAATGGCAATCGGAACGCGACAAGCTGGAAGGCGCGCGTGAGTTGAAGGAACAGTTGGATCGTGCCCGTGGCGAGCTGGATCAGGCCAAACGAGCGGGTGATCTGGCCAAAGCCGGAGAGTTGTCTTACGGCGTTATCCCCAAGCTGGAAGCCAAATTGTCCGAGGCCGAGGCACTGGAAGATACCAAGATGGTCGAAGAGGCCGTGCGACCAGAACAGATCGCGCAGGTTGTTGAGCGCTGGACGGGTATTCCGACCTCAAAAATGCTGGAGGGCGAGCGCGACAAGCTGTTGCGCATGGAAGATGAGATTGGCCGCCGGGTGATTGGCCAGCGACCCGCGGTAACGGCCGTTTCCAACGCTGTTCGTCGGGCGCGGGCAGGTCTGAACGACGATTCGCGCCCCTTGGGCAGCTTCCTGTTTCTTGGGCCAACCGGCGTGGGCAAAACCGAGCTGACCAAGGCGCTGGCCGAGTATCTGTTTGACGATGACAGCGCAATGGTTCGCATCGACATGTCGGAGTTCATGGAAAAGCACGCAGTTTCCCGCCTGATCGGCGCGCCTCCGGGCTATATTGGCTATGACGAAGGCGGCGTTCTGACCGAGGCGGTTCGGCGTCGGCCCTATCAGGTTGTCTTGTTTGACGAGGTCGAAAAAGCTCACCCTGATGTCTTCAACGTGCTGTTGCAGGTTCTGGATGACGGTGTGCTGACGGACGGGCAGGGCCGTACGGTCGATTTCAAACAGACGTTGATTATCCTGACGTCCAACCTTGGGGCACAGGCCCTGTCGCAATTGCCCGATGGATCAGATGCGTCCGAGGCCAAGCGAGACGTGATGGATGCGGTGCGCGCGCACTTCCGGCCGGAGTTCCTGAACCGACTGGATGAAACGATCATCTTTGATCGGCTCAGCCGACCGGACATGGATGGGATCGTCGAAATCCAGCTTGGGTTGCTCAAAAAACGTCTTGCAGCCCGCAATATCATTCTGGAATTGGATGATGGCGCCAAGACTTGGCTGGCGGACGAAGGTTATGACCCGGTGTTTGGTGCGCGTCCGTTAAAACGTGTGATCCAGCGCAGCCTGCAAAACCAACTGGCAGAAATGTTGTTGGCCGGTGAGGTGCTAGATGGCGACACAATCCCGGTATCTGCCGGGGCTGACGGATTGATCGTTGGCGATCGTATTGCCGCCAGCAACCGGCCCAAACCGGATGATGCCACGGTGCATTGATTGAAAAGCCCCGCCATTTAGCGGGGCTTTTTGCTTTTTGGTGTAGCAAGTCTGCCCGAAAACGGATGTTTCAATTCTCAACATGATTGTGAAATGAGTTTGTTTTGCTTTGAAAGGGGCCGGCTATAGGTGATGGTTCAGCAAATGTATCGGAGAACCAAAATGTCTGGGCGCTGGAAAAACGACCTGAAATATTCGGATGTAACGCCAAAGGCGGATTATCTGAATCGCCGTGAAATTATGGCCGGGCTGGCCGGGGTCGGGCTGGCAACGCTGGCAGGGCCTGCTGTTGCCGAGGCATTTAAGCCCAACACGCTGGAAGAGATTACCAGCTACAACAACTTCTATGAATTCGGGACCGGCAAGGATGATCCGGCCAAACACGCCCATTCGCTGACGACAGACCCTTGGAGCGTGCAGATCGACGGGCTGGTTGAAAACCCCGGCGACTATTCGCTGGCCGATGTTCTGGATGGCATGGAAATTGAAGAGCGGGTCTATCGTTTTCGCTGTGTCGAAGCCTGGTCGATGGTGGTGCCATGGAACGGGTTTGAATTGGGTGACCTGCTGGCCAAGGTTGGTGTGAAGCCCGAGGCGAAATATGTATATTTTGAAACATTGGTGCGGCCCGAGGAAATGCCGGGCCAGCGACGCGCCATACTGGACTGGCCTTACCGCGAAGGGTTGCGGCTGGACGAGGCGATGCATCCGCTGACAATGATCGCGACCGGGATCTATGGTGAAACACTTCCCAAGCAAAACGGCGCGCCGTTGCGGCTGGTAGTTCCGTGGAAATACGGCTTCAAGTCTATCAAATCCATCGTTCGCATATCACTGATGGATAAACAGCCCGAGGCGACCTGGAACATGCAGAACGCCCGTGAGTATGGATTTTACAGTAATGTGAACCCCAGTGTTGATCATCCAAGGTGGTCGCAGGCCACAGAGCGTCGTGTTGGCGGCGGGCTGTTTTCAAAGCGTGTGCCGACACTGATGTTCAATGGCTATGAAGAACAGGTTGCCGGGCTTTACGCCGGCATGGACCTTTCAAAGCTATTTTGAGGATGACATGACCGAGCTTTCATCCATAATCACCTGCCCGGAGTGCAAATCGCAATCAAGCGAGCAAATGCCGACCGATGCCTGTCAGTGGTTTTATGAATGCAAAGGTTGCGGCGCGGTCTTGCGTCCCTTGAAAGGTGACTGTTGCGTCTATTGTTCTTATGGAACGGTGCCATGCCCGCCAATTCAAAACGGCGATGATTGTTGCGCCTAGGTATTTCCAGATGACGATCTCACGAAGAATCAACACTGCCTTGCGGCATGTTCCGCCATGGCTGGTCTATGTTGTCGGCGCAATCCCGGCTTTCTGGTTTTTCTATCTGGGCCTGACCGGCGGGTTAGGGGTAGAGCCGATCAAACCACTCGAACATGAGTTGGGGCGGTTTACACTTAAACTTTTGATTGTTGTGTTGGCAGTGACGCCACTGCGAAAGGCGACCGGTGTCAGCCTGATCCGGTTTCGCCGGGCGCTGGGATTGGTGGCGTTCTTTTATGTCGTCATTCACTTGTTGGTCTGGCTGTTTCTGGATGTTCAGATTTGGAGCCAGATCTGGAAGGACATAGTCAAGCGGCCGTATATTACGATCGGGATGGTTGGCTTTGTTTTAATGCTGCCATTGGCGGTGACTTCAAATAACCTGTCCGTTCGCCGGATGAGCGCGATAGCGTGGAAACGGCTGCATTGGCTGACCTATCCAGCGGTGGTGCTGGGCGGCATCCACTTTGTAATGGTCCAGAAGGTCTGGGAGGCCGAGCCACTGATCTATCTGGCAGTCATTTCCGGGTTGTTGGCTTTGCGGCTAAACCTACGGGGCAAGCGCAGTGCGATATCGTCTGGATAGGTTTTTGTCGGGCAACTTTGTGCTGAAAATTTTGGATACTTGGAAACTCTTGCGACAATGCTTGTTGGCTACATTCCAATAATTGGGCGCCAAGCGAACAACTTGCCTGATCTTTGCCACACAATCCGCAACCGACTCGCCAAAGAATCCCGTATATTGTGGTCCGTCGACGCCAAACCACCAGAGGCAAGGCCAGTGAGTCTGTGGATAAATCCCGTCTTGGCTGAGAAACCGAATATTCCGCCGAAATTTTGGC
>JAHRVD010000174.1 GCA_019090845.1 Marinosulfonomonas sp. | reverse complement strand
TTTGGCCCGTCTCAGCCCCGAATGATGGGCATATCCGGGCGTCCCGGTTCGGCGGATGGCAAAAAAATTGTGCCCAAGCACAATCACGGTGTCTCGATGATGTCGATGGGGCTTATGATCAACGAGGGTCAGGCGGTTGTCTGGCGCGGTCCGATGTTGATGAGCGCGCTGCAACAAATGTTGATGCAGGTGGAATGGGGCGCGTTGGATGTGTTGATCGTCGACCTGCCACCCGGAACCGGCGATGTGCAACTGACCTTGGCTCAGAAGGCACGGCTGGACGGTGCAATTATTGTCAGCACGCCGCAGGATGTTGCCCTGCTTGATGCGCGCAAGGGCATCGACATGTTCAACAAGGTGAACATACCGATCATCGGAATGATCGAAAACATGTCGACCCACATTTGTTCAAACTGCGGTCACGAAGAACACCTGTTCGGGCATGGCGGTGTTGCAAAAGAGGCCGCCGCACTAGACGTGCCGTTGCTTGCAGAAATTCCGCTGCATCTGGATATTCGGGTGGCTTCGGACGCCGGGGCGCCGATTGTTGTGACTAAACCGGATTCCGCGTCCGCCGGGTCGTTTGAAAAAATTGCTAAAACCCTGATAGACGGCGGATTTGCCTGACGCGTTAATACATCGGTTTGCTATTCCTGTAGGCCTCGCCATTTGGAAATGACGTCCGTCAGCTGCGCGCCGGGCAGAACCATCAATGCACCCGACGTCATCGTTTTTGCATAAAGAACAACATCGCCTGTTTCGCCTTGCGGACCAAGGGTCACACAACGTGTAGCCTCGGACCCCTGCATATGTTTATTCAGGCCGGCGTCAAATTCTGCGAGCGTCCCGTCGACAATTTTTACCAGCCGTTCAACCTGATCTTCCGGCCCACTGGTTTGCTCGACAGTGCCGTTTTCAAACAGCACCCATGCCGTTGCAATGTCTGTGCATGTAGCGATGAATTTTCCCATCAAACCTGCACTTTCAGTTTCAGGCGATGGATACAGATCAAGTGACCAAATTTGCGCCAATGTTTCGCTTGCGCAACCGATCATCGTCGGGTCCGGTGCTTGTTCCAGTTTGTTGGATTGCACAAACACCTCTTCACCTGCTGACAGAAACTTGTCGAAAGCCTCCCACAACGCTTCCACCAATGGGCCACCGGATTCCGTAAACACCTGCCCGGGCAGCGTGGTGTCTGCCATTGTCTGGGTGCTTGTGTCAGCGACGCGCAGCAGGCGGCGGTTGGCGACTTCCAATTCGATAGTTTTGCCAGCACCGTTGCGAAAGACCAACAATCTGGCCATCACGGTCTCGTCAATTTCATTGAGAATGCCCAGCATAACCCCGTCTTTGTCGGGCGCTGAAATTTCGTGTCCGCTGAGCCCAATAGGCTTTTTGGCGGTCGCGAGTTTGACCAGCTTTTCCTGCATTCTTCGAGTGTCGTTCACGGCATCAACCCCATCCCGCCCGGCTTTTTCTTACACCTCATTCTTCTGCCGCGATCTTATCAAAAGTTCGGCGCGCAGATTGTGTGAATAGCGTGACATCCACATCAGTATTGCAAATAGCAACCAAAGATTCCATCGGGTCGGCTGGTGAGCGCAAAAATATGCAGGTTTCAGATGGCGTGATAGTCATTCCCTGGTCTGGGTTGGCATTTTCGCCGTTTTTTAGAGCGCCAAACACTTTTCCCGCTGCCGCTGTGTTAAATAACTCGTTTGCAGTGGCGCATAACGCATCCAGTCGCTCTTGCGGGTGTTTTTCGATTTCGCTGACGCACAATACGATGCCCGAGGACATATCTGCCAGCGCAACCGCACGGCAACCGGGAAACCCGTCCCGCAGTTCATCCATTTGATCCAAAGTCGACATTGGGACACTCTGATATAATTCCAGACAATATTACCAGACTGGACCTATCACTTGAAAGAGCAGAGTTGACGCCACAATCGGCGTTATTCTCAGAGTGTGGTTATTTGGGTTCGAACTGCCGATTTCAGGATGGTTTCTGCGGCTCTTTCAAACCGCTCAGCAACCACAAATTAGGAAGGGTCACGTTCACCTTCCAGGGCAACCGAACCTTGATCGGGACTAAGAGTGGCATCTTTCCAGCTTTCGTCGCTTGCCCGTTCCGGGCGTTTGGCGATGCGTCGCCCACCAGAGGCCACTGTGACCCGGGTTGGCATGATCTTTACCGGTGCCTCGGGAATTTGTGTGACGGCCTGATCCAGTCGGAACACTTTATGCTCTTGTGCGATGTCGTGGATTTCGGCCGGTTTGCGCACTGGCCTTATGTCAGAATAACCAAGAGGACCCGACAATTTCTGCAACAAGCCGACAAAGCTTTTTGCGAAGGTTTCAGCGCCGCTGTGTTCCCATAGAACGCGATCCTCCTTGGCTTCCACGGCCTGTGTCAACGACATCGGGAAGAGGCCAGCGAACAGCCCTTTAGTTTCGCGCTGAACCCGTTTGACAACTTTACGGCGGTCAATATCCGTTAAAATTTTGTCAAATCGAGTCAGCAGCAGAAGGCTGTTTTCATGCAGTTGTTCGGGCAACGACTTCCAAACAGCCGCCTCGCTCTGGCGCCAGGCCTGTGTCGCATGGGAGCACCATAAAACGCCGTCCGCATGACCGATCATTCGTTCCCAGACATCCGACGCCATATTCGGATCAGAAATGCCCGGCATATCGATCAGATCACAAAGTTCCAGTATGTCGCTTTCCAGAAAGATTCGGATGCAGCGGGTTTGTTCCAGCACGATATTGTCAATGTCAGCCAGATCGACGGGGCTTTCGTTGCCGTCCAGATCTTCGCGAATTGCATCCCCGTCGCCAAAAGAAATCCAAACAGGCGGAAGCTGAGTGGCAGTAACTTTCACCGGCAAAGGGTTTGACCCAATCAGCAGATTAGACAGCGTGCTTTTGCCGGCGCTGAATTCGCCCATGATAGCAATGCGCGGTTTGCGTGCAATTTGATTGTCGCCCTGATGCGATGGCACTTCCAAATTTGTCATTGCTGGGAACCTCTTTGTTGTTCAAGCGACATGTGTGTTCAGACTAGAAAGCGTGGCTTCAACTAATTGTTGGCGGTCCTGATAGTCCTGGTCGCCCAACATATCCTGCAAATCTTCTGGGCTGGATTCTGCCTTTTCAACCGCATCCAACAGGATCGTGCGTTGATCGGACAGAAATTCACGTAAAATCGCCACTGCGTCGTCCCGAATAGTCGTCGCCTGAACTTGTTTTAATTCATTCACGATCGGGTCGGTTTCTTCCATGATCATGCTATAGAAGTTTGAGGCGAACGCTTGGTATCCCCGGCGCCGCTTCCACCAGCTTTTCCACCAACTGCCTTGCAGATCCAGAGCAATGGTCTGACCCAAAAACACAGGTGGCGGTATGCGAGGTGGCTGGGGTGCTTCAATGGCAAAAGTGGCACCCGAATTTCCAAAAGTGCGCCCATAAACATCGCAAATTTCGGTGGCTGCCAATTCAAAAATTTTCTGAGCTGATCCCTGTGCGCGGGCACCATATATTTGGTAAGCCGAGCGCAACAGGACGCGCAAACCCATAGGATTATATTGCCAGACGGAATCTTCGCCGTTCTTTTCAAGGTGACTGATAAGCGAGGCCGTCGCCCGTTCCAGAAAACTGCGGTGTGATCGGTCAATCCGCGAGCAAAGGCCGTCTGTCAGTTTTGCATATTCGTCCTGCAACTGGCGCAATGTCTGCGCTTCGATCTGGTTTAGATTGCTTTCGATACCTTCCTTGTTCACGTGGTCCAGCGACTTGATGTCCAACTGTGATGTGATGATCTGATTAGTGGCGTGCAGACCGTTGGTAAGGTTAATTGCGCTGCGAGCGACTTTGTCTATGGCTTCCTGACCAACACCTTCTGCGATGCGCTCGTATAGAGCACGAAACAGGGCCGGAAGGCCGGAAAGTTCCCATATCATATCCGCCGGAGACTGCTGGTTCGGGATACATTCCAGTTCGTTCTCTGCCCAATTGAACAAAGCCAGGGCGCTGTCTTTTGACAGGTCGTCCAAAGATCCGGTCAGGGCCCGGTTCGCCCAATATGCGCTACCGAAGATAATCTGAGCATCAGTCGGTCCCTGATGATTTTTCAGGGTTTCTCTGATGCTTTCGCGTATTTCGGGAACCTGAACTGCAGGATCGGAAAGTTCGTCAATCCGATTGACGAAAATAATTACTTCGCGGGATTTGATGTTTGAAATCAACCGTATCAGAGCCATATCAACCGACGACAGCGCCTGATGAGCTGACAAGACCATAACGCAGATACGACTTTCCCGGATCGCCCGAATTGTGATCTGTTCGCGCATCATAAATGTGTCGTTGACGCCCGGTGTGTCGCGAATGCACAGCTTGATCGGCATTTCCGGGCGGTGCAGAAACAGATCGGCAGATTTCGTAATGTCTGCGAACCGGCCCTGCGTCTCAGCGGCCTGTATTTCGTCGTCGTCATCGTCAAAATCGTCGCCAAGACAGACATACCGCTCGATAAGTTCCTGATCGAAATATCCGTAGTCATGTTCCTGACCAAGCAACAACTCAAACTTTCGACCCAGCCTTGAACGGGATTTTTCGCGCATTTGTTCAATCTGCTCGCGAACATTCTCAAGCTCTTCATCGGCACCGGCGCGGCTGGCCAGTTCGCCGATCCGCCCCCCCTTGTTCAGCAGGCGGTTCCATTCTTTTTGGTCGAAAAATTTGAAAACCGCGTTGTTGCCTTCGGCCCGCTCCTGGGGCGAGATATGCAGTGATGTTACCACAGAGGTCCATGGGTTTACGTCGGCGGGCAACAGGTCTGGCCAGCCAACCATCGCGTTGACCAACGAGGTTTTTCCAGCCTTCACCTGGCCGATCATCGTAATACTCGGTTCTATATCGGCAAGGCGTTGCTGATAACGCTTCGCGGTGGCGACGGTTTTTTCGTCGCCGAATTCCGCAAGTTTCTCTAGTGATGAATCCAAGTTTTTCAGCTTTTCAATAAAGCTATCCAGCCGCGAAGACCCAATTCCAAGAAGTCGCGTGCTACCTGGTGAATTATCATCACCGTTGGGTGCAAAACTGGTCTCAGCGTTCATTTTTTTCTCGCGTTAGCTAACATCTCCCCGCAACCTTCGCCCGAAACGAACGGCATCTTGGGATTGTTCACAAATCTTGAACAAACCCCCGTCAGGGGATCAATTCCTTCTATTTATCGCTGGTATGATGGTAAATTTGAGGCAGATATTTGGCGAAATTGCGTAAACCGTTTGCAATTTACGCGGCAAGTTTTTCTTCCATTCCCTTTCGCAACTGCAATAGCAGTGTAACGGCATCGGCCGCAGGCCCCTCTTCGTTTTCCAGATTCAACAGTAAAATCATCCCGGCGGTTTCAAGGATGTTTTCTTGCAGGTCGGCGAATTCGGGTTCGATAGTTGTTTCGTCTTCAAATGTTTCTGCCAATTGGTCGGCTGTGGCTGCGCAATGATGTAGAACGACGGCCGCGTCGTTTGTTTCATTATCTGCTACAGCCCGTGATAAATCGCTGCCACGATCAATGAGATACTGCAGCGCATCGGGCCATCTTTTTTCCAAGTTGACGGTTGGATCACCAACTGATTCCACTTCAGGCATGAGCGGTGCAGGCAATGGTTCGGGGCTGGCCGGAATCGCGGTTGGAGTTGACGCGGCTGGTTTCGGCGATTTTTTGCCTTTGGGTGCATAGCGGTTGAGAAATATCAAAACGCTGCCCAAGTCGGCCTGACGCCCATCCTCAACCTGACGTAACAAAGCTTTGTGCAGAGCTTTCCCACCGCTTGCGTTTGACGTCACTTCATCCGCCGACCCATCTGGCAAGGCCGCCGCACTGGCCTGAAGCGTCGCGATGGGAAATATACTGCGAAATTCGTTGGCGGCGATGGATTGCAGTTCTGAAACTTTATCGGATAGCACCCCATCAGATGACATAATATCTGCTTTGGTCAGAACCAGAAAACTGTGATCTTTTATCGCGTCCGGCACGCGTGACCACAGGTTTTGTTCGATTATTGAAAATTCCTGAGTGCACCACAGAGCAAGGTCCGTGCGGCGTGTTGCCCAGTCAAGCGACGCCGTCAGATCGTTGGCAGAACCGTCCGAAACAACTTCTAGCATCGAGATGCTTTTGAGAATTGGAGCCGGCATTTTGATTGTCACAAATGCAGGATTCTGACCAGCAGCTTTTGCCAGCGCAATTGTGTTGCTGTTCTGGGTCGTGCCGTCCTGTAAAGTCAGGCTCATACTTTCATTCTCTCCCCACAACAGTTCAAGTGTCGGGATTGGGATATTTTCAGGCACCAGTTGTTCACCCGCAAGAAAATTCAAGAGCGAGGATTTCCCGCTTTGTGGCAAACCAAATATAGCCACGCGGACCGGTGTATTAATTCGTTTGAGCAGCCGCGCGCCCATTTGTGCGGCGTCCTTGGGTAGCTGGCCGTCGGACAACAGTTTGTCCAACTGCTCCAATTCTGGCGCCTGGTTCATTGGGTGACGTCCCTTGATGTGCTTGAGCGGCGAAAAAAGCGAATGGCGTCGGAAGCAAAAGTGCCGGGTGTTGCGGATTGGGCGTCTGAATCTGGCAGGTCATGGTATAAGTACTGACGTTCGCCGTGATGAACTTTGATTACGGAAAAAGTGATATTGTCCTGATCCGGGTCGGCCAGTTCATCAAGTTCGTTTAACAAAATACCGGCGATCTGCGAACTGGATTTGGAACTGTTATTGGCCAAAACATCGCTGATCTGAATATCCGTCAGAAACTGTAAACCGTCGCTGGCGACGATCAGAATGTCGCCGTGCTCAAGTTCAAAAGGATTTACCGGACAATCGACGCGGGCAATTTCATCGCCGATAATAACTGAAGTCAGACAGTTGCGCTCAGGGTGGTTCATTGCAGCGTCGGCATCCAAAGCACCAGTGCTAACCATCAGGTCAATTTGCGGTGCCATAGAGTGATCTTCGTTGAGCTGTCTCAAAGTGCCATTACGAAACAAAAATAGTGGTGAATCACCAACTGACACCCAGTAAAGGCTGTTTTTGATGAACACAGGGGCAATAAGTGTAGACCCCATGCCTCTTGTGTGTGGGTTGTTTCGGATATGGCCTAATACGCATTCGTTTGCCGAGACAGCAGCATTTTTCAGAATTTCACGAACTCTTGTTTCGAATTTCTCGGCGTTTCCGCTTTGCAATTTTAGTTCGCTGAAAACTTCGGTAACCACAATCTTACTGGCGACGTCGCCCGCCGTGTGCCCGCCCATACCATCGGCGAGCACAGCAAAACCCAAGTCTGACCCGATTGGAAAATCGGCGATCAGAGCGTCTTCCTGATAATCGCGCTGGCCCTGACTGACCGCAGATGCGACGTCAAAATGTGATTTATGCGATGGCCGCATTATTTGTCTCATCCTGATTATCAAGGTCCCAATCAAATTCATCGTTACAAAACGCAACAAAACTAAGCGTGGTTTCACCGATGCGAATAAGGTCCCGGTTTGAAAGCTCTTCGGTGCTTAAAACGGGTTTATCGTTCAAACGCACCAAGTTTGCTTTGCCGCCGTGCCCCAAATAGAAAGTTCGCTGTTCGGCGTCATAAGCAACGGCGGCGTGGTTGCTACGGGAAATGCTGTTGTCGCCAAAATCGAGCCTGATTGCCTGATCGTCGCCGCGTCCAATTTGTGAAACACCATTAAACAGGGAAAACGAATTCCCTCGGCCAGGTCCCTTAGTGACAACCATCCATCCAACCGGAAAATTGATCGCAGTTGATTTTGCCGTGGTGCCGGATGTTTGGAAAGGATCACTTGCGCTATCCTGCGCATGTTCAAATCCCAAAAGCCGGGTTTTGACCCGCCCTGCACGGGCAGGCACCCGTCCTTCTGCCGGCTTTGGCGCCTCGGCAATCTTTTGTGCCGCTTTTGGTTGGGTGGATGTGGGTTGCGAATCTTTGACCGGTCGAAGATGCGAGCCTTCAGCAGTTCCCGGCTCAAGGTCCCAGATCTTTTTGACCTGAGTGGTGGGACGTTCCGAGGTGGCTGGATTGGTCTCTTGCGAAACCGGAGCTGTATTTTTGAAGACTTCCGGGCTTGCGGCGCTTGCATTGGGCAGGGGCTGGGTCACTGCCTTTTCGGCCATGGCCGGTCGCGGAATTGATCGGATTTCAGATATGTTTCGGGCCACAGCGGGCGATGTTGATGGCTCTGCGACAACAGGTTTTTGTGCAGCAATCGGTGACGGCACGATCGGTGACGGCACGGTGGTTTTTTGTTTTTCTACTTCGCCGGGTTCGTCGTAGTCGTCCAGGTCGTCAATTTCATCCCAAAGTTCGTCGTCATCCAATTCCATGAATTCATCATCATCAAAACCGTCGTCGCCCAGATCGCTGCTTTTGGCATCTGCGGCTCTTTTTGCCCGCCGTCCGTCGACAACATCAGCGAAATCTGGAATTCGGCTGACTTGGGGTTCTGATTCACCTGAATTATTGCTGGATATTTCAGACTGAACGGGTTGCCCCTGTGACTTCGCGCTAATCGACGACAAATTGGAAATGATTTCCTGATCAGACATACTATCCTGCACGTAGTCGACTTGCAGATTGTCCGTCTGCAAACTTTCCGTGATCTCTAAGTCGTCCTGTTCGTGGTGCTTTTTTGCGATCAGCTCTTTAAGGAATTTCATGGGCCTGCCTTTCCAATGTAATCGGATCGTGATTTTTCGCCAGTCCAGAACCATTTCATCGATCGCTTACTGAGTGCGCCTTTGAAAACCCACCTTTTGGGCTGGTCTGGTATTTCTTCTTCAATTCCGGGTTCCGGTGGATTTCCCGGTTCGTCTTCTTTCAGTTCCGTTTCTTTCGGTTTGACGGCGGGGCAATTTTCTATACCCATATCTGCGAATTTCGCCGCCAGAGGATTAACCTTCGGTTCGGGTTTGGGCGGGATTTTCGATACATTCTCTTCGACTTGAAGTGCTTCTAGAACCGCTTGGTTGGTTTCGATCACAAGTTTCGAAATGACATGCTCAGTCTTTTTGTCGTGTTGGGCCCGTTGCAGGGCAATTTCGCGGCGTTTCTCGATATCGATTTCAGAAAGCCAATCCTGCGCCGATTGAATCCGGTCTTTGGGAAAAAGGCTGAGCGCCTTGTTCAGGGCAGCCAGAAATTCCAGATTGTAACCCACGGTCGAAAGTGGGATCGGCTCAAATGGGTCTTTTTCATCTGCGGCGACGGCAGCCAGGCGTGCCTGGCTGACGGGCGGCGCATGGCCAACGATCAAATGGTAAAACGTTGCAGCCAGAGCATAAAGGTCACTTGATCGCCCCTGTTCACTGCCAGCGATGTAAAACTCTTGGGGCGAATACCCATCCTTGACGACAATCAATGCCGATAGAGCCCGGGTGGATTTTGACGCTTTTTCACGGGCCGCACCAAAATCGATCAGGACCGGGTTGCCTTTTGAATCTAGGATAATGTTGTCAGGTGATATATCCCTGTGCAGGATATTTTGATCGTGCACGAATGCGACCGCATCCAACAATTTCACCAGAATATCGCGAATCTGGGCAGGTTGTAATTTTCGCAGATCATCGTCCAAAATTTCCAGCAAATCTTTGCCGTCCACCAGGTCGAGAGCCATATAGGCTGTTTCGTTGTCTTCAAAGACCTGATGCACACCAACGATGTTGGGGTGTTTCAGCTTTGCCAATCGTCGCGCCTCTTGCACAAAGAGTTTTACAATCGACCTGAACTCACCATCCTTTGCGCGCGAGCGCGCCCGGACCAGAGTATCGCTACGGCTGCAAAACGAGGCGGGAAAACATTCTTTGATAACGACTCGCCGTTCAAGACTGTCAGAGGCCAGGTAGGTCATGCCAAACCCACCGCTATTGAGAAAACGGTCAATCGTAAACTGGCCGTGGAGCAAAGTTGTTCCCGGTTTCAGAACGTCGGTAAATTCCGCGTCCGGAGTCCCATCTATTGCCTGCACAGAGTTCATCAAAAGCCCACTCAAATGGCGGCTGAACGCCCACAATCCACATCAAAGGCTTAACGCCCGATGGTGATCATCTCGTAAGACTGTGTTCAAAACATGGTGACTATTGGAAAATGACGGGCCAAATTCGCATCATGGATCATCACGTCGGGATACAATTTCAACTGACGAAACGTGACAAAGCAGCCGTTCGTTCCAGAAAATTCGCCTGTGTCGTCAGTTTGCAAATCAGTCCCTGAGTGCTGGTAATCCCACACCGGTCGACTGAAAGCCGCCGTCCGCGGCAATAATCTGGCCGGTAATATAGCTGGCGCGCTCGGAGCTAAGAAAAACAATCAATTCAGCGATTTCATTCTCGGTTCCGTATCGGTTCAGCGGAATTGCGTCATGATAGGATGCGCGAATTTCAGGTGAATGCACCGCCAATGCCAGTTTGGTATTTACCGGGCCGGGGGCGACGCAATTTGCCCTGACGCCGTGCTCGCCCAGTTCGGCAGCTTGCTGCTGGGTGAAATGAATAACCGCTGCCTTGGAGGTTCCGTAGGCCGTTCGCAAAGTGCTGGCCCTCAAACCAGAAATTGACCCAATGTTCACGATGGTTCCCTGTGCTTTGATCAGGTCCTTCATGAAATGGTAGGAGCACAGAAACACCCCGTCCAGATTGGTTTGCATCACCGTGCGCCAGCGGGCGAAATCTGTTTCTTCCATTGGGCCAAAATCGGCAACCCCGGCATTGTTTACAAGCGCGTCAATTGCACCAAATTCTGATCTTATTTGGTCTGCCATGTCCGCAACTTGCTCGGGTTCGGATACGTCGCCAATCACCGGAAGTACATTTTCCAATTGGGCTGCGGCAGATGTCAGGGCTGCACCATCGCGGTCAATCATCGCCACGCGGCGCCCTTCTGCCAGAAAAAGTTGCGTGGTTGCCAGACCGATGCCGCGTGCGGCGCCGGTGACGACTGCTGTCTTATTGGTCATTGCACACCTTTGGTTGTTTGCATGAGCTACTTTTTAGTCGGTCTCTTTCAGGTGCAACCCGATGTTGACGTTGTATGGAATGGTTCCTGTTGCCGATCAATCATTAGGCGCGGCCTCAACGGCCCAACCGCCTTTGGATTTCGTCAACAGGGGCGTTGTGAATGCGCCAACCGTACTTATTTCGATACCGTTCTGGTTTTCTGACACTTTTTTGGTCCAGCGATGCGTTTGAAGCATCGCGGCTCCTAAAACGCTGGGAATCACATTCACCAGTTTCAAAAGGTCCAGCCCGGCACAAATGGACGCCCCACTACTTATTACATCGTCGATCAGGCACACGCGGGTGGATTTGAGCAAGGGTAACATACGGGGATCCAGATAAAGCCGTTTTCCGCCGCCCGGACTGGTGATCGAATTGAGCGGGACCGAAAGTGCTTCATCATACCAGAACTTCTTTGATGTCCCCAGTGCGATATATCGGCTATGGCCCAAACGTTGTGCAACCGCGCGCGCCAACGAAAGGCCAAGCGTTGGCATGCCGACAATGAGATCGGGTTGGAACCTTTGTAACTGCTTGCTCAAATCATCTGCCAAGGTGCATTCAACAAGAAAACTTGCCTGATTAAGGATGAGCGATGCAATCGCATTATTGGTACCCTTCAGCGGGCGAATAGGAAGAATTAGCGCGCGACCGTCAGCCAGTCTGGCGGGGTAGCGATCCTGAAAGGGTGGATCAAATGCGGCACTGGCGGGCAGGATGTCCTGCCAATAGTCATGTGGCTGCAAGGCTGCAAACTCCTGTTCAAACTATCCGGCCAAGGGTAACATCGCCCCTATGGAAACTCTATCGCTCATTGATTTTAGCGCGCTGACCGAATTGCGCCGCGATTTTCACCGCCACCCGGAACTTGGCTTTGAAGAAACCCGAACAGCCCGGGTCGTGGCCGCGCGTTTGCGCAGCTTCGGGCTTGAGGTGACAGAAAATCTGGCTGGGACTGGCGTTGTTGGAACTCTGCGCGGGCAGGGGCGCGCGATTGGTCTTCGCGCTGATATGGATGCGCTTGCGATGCCGGAAACCGTGGATCGGCCATGGGCCTCGAAAATCAGCGGGAAAATGCATGCCTGTGGCCATGACGGGCATACGGCAATGTTGCTTGGCGCGGCAGAGGTTTTGTCCAAAGACCCACCTGCGGGCACAGTTCATTTCATCTTTCAGCCAGCGGAAGAGGGGCGTGGCGGTGCGAAAAAAATGGTGGAAGAGGGCCTGTTTGAACAGTTTCCCTGTGACATGGTTTTTGGTCTGCACAATATGCCGGGGCTGGCACCCGATCAGATGGCGGTGGTGGCTGGGCCGCAGCTTGCGTCTTCGGACAGTTGGCATGTTACATTTCGTGGTGTTGGAACCCATGGGGCCAAGCCACATCTGGGCCGCGATCCGATCACCGCATCAGGTCAGTTTCTGACCGCGCTGCAAAGCATTCCCGGCCGGGTCGTTGATCCGCTGCAACCTGCTGTCGTCAGTGCCTGTTCGGTTCAGGCGGGTGATCCCCGGGCGCTGAATGTCATCCCTGACCTGGTCCAGATTGGCGGCACAGCGCGGGCCTATACGCCGCAGGTTCGCGATCAGTTGGAAGAGGAAATTGGGCGTATCGCGCAGGGGGTGGCGCAGGCAATGGGTGTTGCGGCGGACTATGAATTCATCCGCCGCATTCCGCCGGTGGTTAATGTTCCCGCACCCACCAAAGTGGCGTTGGCGGCGGCGCAGGCGGTGTGCGCTGGCGGGGTTGTAACGGATTTTCCACCTTCGACGGCAGGCGATGATTTTGCGGTTTTGGGCGAGGCTGTCCCCGGCGCATATGTGTGGTTGGGAAATGGTCCGGCCCGCGATGGTGCGCTGCATCACAATACTGGCTATGATTTCAATGACGAGGCGCTGCCAACAGGCGTTTCGTTCTGGGCGCAGGTCGCGCGCGAAGCTTTGGCCTAATTCAACCCGTCTTCCAATATCGGCGATTCCAGCAGCTTTCCGGCCAACGAGTCTGCGATTCCCATGTCGCTTTGGTGTGGTCCCGCGTTGCAGGCCAGATTTGCGCCAACCAACGCCTTGAACACCAGATAGGGCGGCTGCCAGGCAACGACGCTGTCCATCGCGTTCTTGATTTCACCAAAACCGGCGGCAACCTTGGCCAGCGGTTCAGCTGACACCAGCCCGGCAACCGGCAACGGCAATATTGCAATCAGTTTTCCGTCTTTCGCCACAGCCATGCCGCCACCTGCCTTAATCAGGGCATTTGCCGCGATAGCCATATCGGCTGTGTTGCTGCCAAATACTGCCAGATTGTGGCTGTCATGGCTTACGGTTGTTGCAAATGCCCCCTGCCATTTCCCCCAGCCCCGCAAAAAACCAACTCGCGGTTTGGCGGGCAGTTTTCCATGCCGATGGGTGACTGCCAGCATTGTCGTGTCTTCTGGCGGCATGATGACACCGTGTTCCACTTTGGCGCGCGTTTGGCCCCATTGTGTAAATCGCGGACGGTCAATCGTGGCGATGCGAACGAACGGGCCCTGAGCCGGTACGGTGAAATCTGTGGCTTTCATAGGGGCGATTTCGCAGGTTTGCATCAGCGATGCTGGCGGGGAAACTGGCGCAGCACTGGCTGTAACAATCTGGCCGTCACGAATTACATACTGGGCGTTGAAACCTTCCAGATCATCAAACAGGACCAGATCGGCGCGTTTGCCCGGCGCGACCAAACCCAGATCGCGCCGTCCCAGGCGAAACGCTGCATTCAAGGTCGCGGCCTGCAGGGTGCGCATCGGTGCCAGACCATAGCGCACCATCCGGCGCAGCACGTCATCCAGCGCGCCGGTTGCCAAAAAGTCATCGGGAAAAAGGTCATCGGTGCAAAGCGTTAATGTTGGTGGAAACTGCGCCAGCGCCTGCAGCACTTTGGCGAATTCCGGTAGCAGGTGGTCGTGGGATCCGCGCAGCTCTATCGTCAGCCCGGCTTGTAGTTTTTCGACCAGATCATCGGCAGATGTCAGTTCATGGTCCGAAGCCACACCGGCCGCCGCATAGGCCTGCAACATTGGTCCCGTCAGCCCGCGCGCGTGGCCACACACCAATTTTTCAGCGTCCAATCCGGCCTGCACAATATCGCGCATTCTGGGCGCGCGCGCGGTGACACCGGCCATGTCCATCACTTCGGCCAGCCCATGAATGGTATCGCGCGCTAATAGATCTCTGATTATTTCCGGCCCGAAATCAGCACCAGACGTCTCATAGCCGGGGGCGGATGGCACACAGGATGGGGCCAGTGTCAGTATCCGCATCGGTGACCGCGTGGCGCAGCCCGTCGCGTATTCGACCCCTTCCACGCCGGCAACATTGCCAAATTCATGCGGGTCCCACACGATCGTCGTGACCCCGCGCGGCAAAGCGGCAGCACAATAGGTTTCGGGCGTGACCATCGAGCTTTCGATGTGCATATGCGTGTCGATCAGGCCCGGGGTCAGGATAAGGCCATCGGCTTTGATTTCAC
>JAHRVD010000173.1 GCA_019090845.1 Marinosulfonomonas sp. | reverse complement strand
GCGGATTTCTTTTAGGATCGCCTTGGCGATTTCGTTTTTCTGATTGGTCAGATGATCCGGCACCGCCTCGCACCATTTATAGGCGTCTTTAATTGACATCTGCACGACCTCGCCCGCGTGCAGACCAGCGATTTTCACGGCCAGTGCTTCTGGTTTCAGGCGATAGCCGCCACAGGCCCCGCAGGGGCGGTTGTTTTGATAGCGCTCAAATTCTTCGCGCACCCAATTGCTGTCGGTTTCGCGATAGCGCCGCTGCATGTTGGGGATCACGCCCTCAAAACTGCGGGTGACCTGATAGACCCGCCCGCCTTCGTCATATCGAAATTGGATTTCATCCTCGCCCGAGCCATAAAGGAAAACCTGCTGAATAGCTTCGGGCAGATCTTTCCACGGAGTCGCGCGTTTAAAGCCATAGTGGCGGGCCAGCGATTCGATGGTTTGCAGGAAATAGGGTGATTTACCCTTGCGCCACGGCGCCAGCGCCCCGTCATAAATTTTCAGGGTCTGGTCAGGCACCACAAGGCGTTCGTCAAAAAACAGCTCGACCCCCAACCCGTCACAGTCCGGGCAGGCACCAAAGGGCGCGTTAAAAGAAAACAGGCGCGGTTCAATTTCCGGGATCGTGAAACCACTGACCGGACAGGCGAATTTTTCGCTGAATGTGATCCGCTCGGGTTCACCTTCGGACGGTGCGGTTTCCAGTATCGTGATCCCATCGGCCAGGTCGAGCGCGGTTCGAAAACTATCGGCAAGCCGTGTTTCAAGCCCCTCGCCCACAACAATCCGATCCACCACCACATCAATGTCATGGCGGAATTTTTTGTCCAGTGTGGGCGCATCTTCCAGCTCATAAAATTCACCGTCAACCTTGACCCGCTGAAACCCCTGCTTGCGCAATTCCAGAAAATCCTTGCGATATTCGCCTTTTCGGTCACGCACTATCGGGGCCAGCAAAAAGGCGCGTGTGCCCTGCTCCATCGCCATCACACGATCGACCATGTCCTGCACTTGCTGGGCCTCGATCGGCTTGCCGGTGGCGGGGGAATACGGGGTGCCAACGCGGGCAAACAACAGCCGCATATAGTCGTAAATCTCGGTCACCGTACCAACGGTCGAACGCGGGTTCTTTGACGTGGTTTTCTGCTCAATCGAAATCGCCGGGGAAAGCCCGCTGATGTGGTCTACATCGGGCTTTTCCATCATATCCAGAAACTGGCGCGCATAGGCCGACAGGCTTTCCACGTAGCGCCGCTGCCCCTCGGCATAGATCGTATCAAACGCCAGACTGGATTTGCCAGAACCGGACAAACCCGTGATCACCACCAACTGATTGCGCGGAATATCGACGTCGATATTCTTCAGGTTATGTTCGCGCGCGCCGCGTACTTCGATGTTTTTCAGCTCGGCCATCCATGCCCCCGTCGGATCAATTCTTAAGAGATAGTTGAACCGGGGCGACTATCCAAGCCCAAAATGAGAACAAAGTATGAACTTTCCGGATGCGTCATTTTTTCTGGCCGCAACGGCGCATATTGGCCTAGGCTGATTGCAATTCGTTTACTCCTTGGGGAAAAACCGATGTTCAGAGTATTTTTTGCCGCCCTGTTTTGCCTGTTTGCCACGCCCATGTCCGCGCAGGACAGCAGCCGCGCCATTTTGGTGCTGGATGCGTCAGGCTCGATGTGGGGGCAAATTGATGGCACTGCCAAAATCACGATCGCACAGGATGTTATTGGTGATTTGCTACAAACCCTGCCCGCCCAACAGCAACTGGGCCTGACCGCCTATGGCCACCGGCGCAAAGGCGATTGCTCGGACATCCAGACGATTATTGAACCGGGTGGTCCACGCGCAGCCATAGCCAAAGCCGTTAACGCGATCAAACCCAAAGGCAAAACCCCAATGACTGACGCGGTGATCGCTGCGGCCAATTCGCTGCGTTATACTGAGGAAAAAGCCACCGTCATTCTGGTTTCGGACGGTATCGAAACCTGCCACCCCGACCCATGCGCCGCTGCACGCGCTCTGGAAGAGGCCGGTGTTGATTTCACCGCCCATGTGGTGGGGTTCAACATCTCTGACCCCGAGGCGATCGCCCAGATGCAATGTCTGGCCCATGAAACCGGCGGCACCTTTTTAAGCGCCGACAACGCGGATGAACTGGCTGAGGCACTGGTTACTGTCGCCGTTGCACCGCAACCGGAACCCGAACCCGAACCGGTGCAAATAACTTTTGCCGCCACACTAGAGGTTAACGGCCCTCAGATTAATTCAGGGCTGGTCTGGAGCTTTGCCAATGACGCCGCTGAAATGTCTGATCCCGGCGGTGATATCACGCGCGCCCTGTTGCCCGGCGAATATCAGGTGACGGTCCTGCGGCTGGAAGACGAGACCAGCGTTAGTGCGGATTTCTTCGTAGAGAAGCTGAACAAGCGTGTGGTTCTGGTGCTGCCTAAAATCATCCATAAGGCCCAGATCAGCGCCGCCGCGCAATCGCCAATCGGCGCAACAATTGATGTCAACTGGAGCGCCGAAAAAATTGCCAAAAATGACTATATTTCAGTTGCATCCCCCGACCAGCGCCCGGGCGGCTACGCAACGTATTCTTACGTAAAAGGTGCCGGGCCTATCGCCGTTACCCTGCCGCTAATTCCGGGCGACTACGAACTGCGCTACATCAGCAAAGCCAGTGGCGGTGCGGGTGAGATACTGGCCACTCAAATGATCACCCTGACCGACATACGCGCCACGCTTGAGGCAGCCGCCCAAGTGGGCGCCGGTGCGGCGTTTGAGGTGGTCTGGGATGGCCCTGACTACAAGAATGATTACATTTCGCTCGCTCAGGCAGATGAAAAGGACGGTCAGTATTCTACCTATGCCTATGCCAGAAAAGGCAACCCATCCACACTGACAGCGCCGCTGGAACCGGGCACATACGAGTTGCGCTATGTGGCCAATGGCGCCCAAGACCGCGTTCTTGGAAAACGCGCGGTCACCGTCGTTGCAAACACCGCCAGCCTGAAGGCCCCCGATCAGGCCGTTTCCGGCAACGTGGTAAACGTCGAATGGCTTGGGCCGGATAATCAGAACGATTACATTTCGGTGGCCGCTGTCGATAGCGCCGCCAATCAGTATTCCAACTATGCTTACACACGAAATGGCGCGCCTGCAGCGGTGAAGATGCCGCTTGATCCGGGCACCTATGAGCTGCGCTATGTCGCAAACGGCAGTCCCGATAAAGTGTTGGCGACCCGACCAATC
>JAHRVD010000172.1 GCA_019090845.1 Marinosulfonomonas sp. | reverse complement strand
GGTGTTTCCTTCATATAGCCGGCAGCACCAAACATCTGCAGGCATGCGTCCGCGACGCGCCCTTGTAGTTCAGTCGTTGTCATCTTGAGAGCCGCTGCGAGCGTCGTTCCCATGTTTCCTGCGATGTGCAACTCCAGACAGCGATCGACAAGCACCCGTTGTGCCAGAATGTCCGAATATAACTCCGCCAACCGAAAAGACGTGTTCTGAAAACCCGCGATCGGTCGGCCAAAAGCCTTGCGGCCTTTAACAAATTCGATTGTCCATTCAAGCATTGCTTCACATGAGGATACCGCACGCACTGCCTGAACAAGCCGTTCCTGAGGCAACATCTTCATCAAGTGAAAAAAGCCTTCGCCTTCATTTCCGATTAGGTTTTCTGCCGGAATGCGACAATCGTTGAAAAACAATTCGGACAAGTCTTGCGCGTGGCTGCCGATTTTTTCAAATCGACGACCGTAATCAAAGCCCGGCCTGTCGGTTTCGACAAGAATTAGACTAAGTCCTTTTCCTCCCGATATTTCGTCGCCGGTCTTGCAGGCAACGATGATAAATGCAGCCGGGCGGGCGTTGGAGATATAGACTTTCTGCCCGTTCAACACCCAGTCATTTCCATCACGCACGGCGCGTGTGGCTATTGACTGGACATCGCTGCCACCGCCTGGCTCGGTCATGGCAATTGCTCCCGGCGCTATGCCAGCAGCCATTTTGGGAAGCCACTTTTGCTTAAGCTGCTCAGAGCCGAAGTTGATCAGATAGGGCGCGATAACATCGGAATGCAGCGCAAAGCACGGTCCGGTCGCACCCACACGGGCGAGCTCTTCGATGACCACCGAACTATGCAGAAAGTCACCGCCACCGCCACCGAAATCATCCGACATCGCCGGGCAGAGAATGCCGGCGTCTCCGACTTTTTTCCATACCTCTGCGGGCACTTCGCCTGCACGCTCCCAATCGTCGTGGTGGGGTGCGATCTCTGCCTCAATGAACCGGCGAACCGACTGGCGGAAAATTTCATGTTCTTCCTGAAATATCGTGCGTGGAATATCGATCATTTTCCTTTGGCCTTTGTCATTGGTTTTGATTTGTGGGATATAGAGAAAATGGACATTCTCTATTGCGAATATTTTGATGGTGGGATGCACTGCAAATTGATATCGATCCGATTGTGAGAGCCCGAATACGAGTTTGCTGTACGATGAAGGAATTCAAAATGAACACGAGATCGAATGCAAATTCTCCGGAAACCGGCATGGCCCGCTGGAAGGATGCTGAGGCGACGCCTGCCGTGAAGCGCGAAAAACTGCCGTCCGGCAAGGTTGTGGGCGCGGTGGCCAATTCGATCATGATACTGCGCTATCTCAGCAATGCGCGCGAGCCTGCCGGTGTGACGCGAATTGCCAAGGAAACCAAACTTAACGCGTCGACCTGCTTCAATATTCTGAAGACACTGACTGTCGAGGATTTTGTTTCTTTCGATCCGCTGACCAAAACTTACGCAATCAGTTTTGGGGTCCTGGACGTTGCCTGGGGGGCGACCGCGCTTGGGAATGATATCAACACCATTCGACCATTGATGGACAAAATTGCGCGCGACAATGGTGTCACCCTGACCCTCTGGCAGCCGATCGGCGGTAACCGCATGGTTTTGATACTCAGTGCGCTGACCCAAAGCGCAATTCGTATTCAGATGGCGGTTGGCCAAAGGCTTCCCAAGCTGGTTGGTGCGGCGGGGCGTTGTTTTGCGGCATTCTCTGAATTGTCCGAAAAGGAACTGGAACGGCGCTTTGAAGCGATGCGATGGAACCGGCCCTTCAGTTTCTCGGAATTTCGCGAACAGGTGCGGGAAACGGCGGAGCAGGGCTGGGCGCTTGACGAGGGTTATTTCGCGACCGGGACGGTTTCGATTGCTGTGCCAATTCTTGATGATTCCGGCATCGCCGTTATGGCCGCGACGGCCACAATATTCGCCAACCAACTTGAACCGGGACAGGTCGAAGTAATTGTTCGCGACCTCAATCAATTGAGCCGGCGCATCAAACAGATAGTTGTCGGCACATAATCGCCTTACGGAAACCAAATATCTGGAAATCATAACTATGACCGTCGGGCGCTTTCTTTCGTAAGCAGAACACCGGCCTCTTGGCGATCCCAGGTGTCTGGGGTTACACCCATCTCACGAAGGTCCTTTTTCTTGATTTTTTCGGAAGGAGTTTTGGGCAATTCCTTAAAGACCTCGACGTAGCGCGGCACCATGAAGGACGGCATATTTTGATCACACCATGCAATCAGTGCCGCAAAATCCAGTGTTTCGCCTTCCTCCAGAAGCACACAGGCTTTGACCTCATCTTCGCCAGCCTGTTCATCCGCCTTAACGCCAATGACAGCGCATTCCACAACTGCAGGGAAAGTCCGCACGACGGATTCGACTTCAAACGAGGAAATGTTTTCGCCGCGCCGACGCAGCGCATCTTTCACCCGGTCCACGAAATAATACCAGCCGTCGGCGTCGCGACGCAGGGCATCACCGGTATGAAACCAAAGGTCGCGCCAGGTTTCCACGGTTTTTTCCGGCAAACCGAGGTATTCTGAGCACATGATGCCCGGAGCTTTGTTGCGAACCAGAAGTTCGCCAATCTGGCCTTCTGGCACATCCTCGCCGGTTTCAGGGTCTGCCAGCCTGACATCGAAAAACTGATCAATCAAAACACCCGAGGCACCTTCCGGGCGTTTTGCGCCACGGGGCGTCATGAACGCCAAGGAAATTTCGGTTTGCCCAAAACCATCGACGAATTCGATTGGGCCGAAACGATCAGTAAATGCGTCGGCAAGTTCAAAGGCCAGCGGT
Organism: Marinosulfonomonas sp.; assembly: GCA_019090845.1. Taxonomy (GTDB): domain Bacteria; phylum Pseudomonadota; class Alphaproteobacteria; order Rhodobacterales; family Rhodobacteraceae; genus NORP110. The sequence goes on along the minus strand of JAHRVD010000172.1, from coordinate 1,332 downwards.
GCGGCATAGATGCGTTTGATCTTGTGATTGCGATCATCCGGCGAAGGCGGTGTGTCATAGATAAAGGACATAACCGCGCCAAGAAGATTGGCTACTGTCGCCCCTGTTCGCCGAGCGCGCCCAAAGAAATCCGATGCGCTAAAGCGGGGATATAAAACGCAATGTGCACCCGCAATCAGGCATGGATAAATGGTAAGAAATTGCGCATTTCCATGAAAAAACGGAAAGCCCGTCATATACACATCATCTTCCGTCAGCCCGACAAGCTGCACATCTTCTTCAGAGAAAAAATAGACCTGCGAGTGGGGCATGACGACGCCCTTGGCCCAGCCGGTTGTTCCCGATGTGTACAGCACAGCCGCAGTATCGCTTGGCTTCACCTCGATCCCGGGGTTTTCGGTATTGCCGCTTTGAAGGACGGAAAACGGTTTGGTCCTGATGCGCTGAAATGATGTGGCCCCGTCGTCGGTTCCGATCACATAACAGGTTTCCAACAAGGGAACATCTGCTTCCACTTCGGCAATCCGGGCGGCCAGTTCTGGTGTCGTGATGATACGGGTTGACTGGCTGGCAACCAGTTGCCGGGCAAGGAATTCACCCTTTTGGATGTCACCAACGGTGACCTCAACCGCGCCAAGTTTAGTAAGCGCAAACCATGTCAGAATGTATTCAAGGCAATTGGGCAGATACAACACGACATAATCGCCCTTGCCGACACCTTCAGCTGCCAAACCATGCGCCAGACTATTTACCCGTTTGTTCACTTCACCGTAGCTCAGCGGGGGATTTTCGTCCGTCCAGGAAAGAAAAGGCCGGTCAGTGCGCTGCACCGCCTGATATTCCAGAACATGAGGAAGGGTCCATTCGTTGCGAGGGAAATGGGGTTCAAAATGGGGGTAAGTCAGCATGAGTTTTCTCCAACGTCCTCAAAAAGCAGTATGCAATATGGAATTGTGCAATGACCCCGGTCGGTCAAAAATCCAATCTTCCGTCTGCGGCGCCAACAGACGTCGCATTTGCATATCCATCTTATGGCCAAAGAATATCCAATTCACGCTTCAACCACAAGCAAATTCACCATACAGAATATTGTTCTGTATGGAGATGCAAGGTTTCTGGATGGCCGGTCGGGTGGAGTGTTTGGGCTGAAGGCCGCTGGACGGCGGACCTTCTGCCTGTTGAATTATTTGAAAAACCGCCGTGCGGCAAAGCCTGTCCTGACGGTCAAATTACCTACTTGGGTTTGTTTTTTCGAAACTGTTGAAAGTCTGGTTTGCGTTTTTCCATGAACGCTGTTGCACCTTCCGTCATCTCAGGGCCACCGGCAAGTTG
>JAHRVD010000171.1 GCA_019090845.1 Marinosulfonomonas sp. | reverse complement strand
TAGCCCCCAATGAAACGGGGTTAGTGAATGTCATTCTGACGGATACGGAAACATGGCAATTCGCCAGCCGTGCCACCCCTCAGGGCGCAGGCTTAACTTGGATTCAAATTGCTAATAGGTGGATAAATTTGCGAGGTAATATAGTTAGGTTTTTAGGAAATTTGAGCAGGTAAATTTAGCAAAGGGATTTTCTAGGCGCGCCGCTCAATATTTGCCTTTTGCTCACTGTGCTCATTTCGTTTGCCCGCACTGTCATATGTTGACAGCCGAGCGCCAGTTTGCATTGTCTTCAACAACTCGGCAACGGACCGTATCCCTTTGCCCGCAGCATCAAGGAGTTGCTGGTTTCGTTTGGCCTTGATGCCCAAACGGGCCAGACGTTCAGGGTTCAGCGACCCATGCTTCGCAGTCGTTATCAGGCGTTCTTTTTCCGCAATCAGACGGTGCAACCTGCCAAAATCTCCATTCAGAACGAACGTGCGTTCACGGTCCAACAGATCCTCTAGACCATCGAGCGTATCGCGTGGTTTAAACAGCGCCATCTGCACGTTCCTTCAAGGCTTCAAACAGGGATTGCGCCAGGCCGACTCCTCCAGCTTCCACCATTGTGTCGGCTTGGGCCTGTCGCAAAAATGAACTGAACTGATCTTCGCCAGATCCGCCACCGAAGGCCTTTGGCGTGACACCAAGTCCGGATGACTTCAACATTTCGGCCAAAAACGAGGCTTCCAGCTTTTTGGCGGCGTCCCACAGGGCATCATCGCGTTGCGAGACTACTTTATTAAGTGGATTTGACTGCGCAGGGATTGTGATCATTGATTGTTCCAATTCGATCTACTTGAACTGTAATAAACTCAAACCGGTAAAAAAGTGGTAACCAAATGCCGCCATAGTCATCGCATCGGCGAAGAAATCCCGGATGGCCAATGGAAATTGAAACCACACTCCCGAAGCTGCCTGAGCTAGGCGCAATAAATCTCGGCGCGGAGACTGTGCCGTCAATCGGCACGGCGGAAGATTTTGAATTAGTTCTAGCGGCGAACCCCATTAAACCTGAGGCGGAGGTTCACGAATTGCCCTCGGTTCCGGCGATGATTGTTGCGCCGCCTGAGGTCCCGCCGACTCAGGGTCGTCCGCTGAACAAACTCGAATTCTTCAACGATCATCAGACTTTGTTGCCGGTGCATTCCGCAATGGTTGATGCTGAAATTTTGGGTTCGGCCAATTCAATGGAACTTGCGAAAAAACCAAGCCCAGCTGCCGAACCTGAGCAAAAGATGTTGTCCGAACCGCCTCTTATCCAAGCGGGCAATGTGCCACAGTTTAATGCAAGAAATCTGCCGCCTCCAAACTGGGAGATTACTGGCAGGAACGAACCGGTGCCACCCATTCGAGTTGACGGCAGTGTTCTTTCCGCCGCGATCATACAGGAAAACAATGAGCCCAGCAGTGATGTTGGAAAACCGGCTGCCGTGCAGGAAATGCAGAATGCCACGAAGTTTCCTGCTGCTGATTTCAATGCCAATGAAAAGAGTATGACGAGTCGTAAGAACCCGGATATAACTGACGATCGGTTTCAGAATGTGGTTTCGCCAACCAAGCCTGCTGTTGCAGCACATGAAACTGTGACGGTTCCCAAAACAGTGGCGGCCACCAAAACGATACAGGCAGCAATCGAGTCCCCTGACGTGTCTCAGGGCCTGCCAGTGACCAAACCCGAAGTCTCGCCACCAGCAACGGAAATTTTGGCTCGGCCAGTTCAACGCAACGAATTCCCTGTGCCCCAATTGGGTGCGGCGCAGGGAATGCGTCCCCAGTCGGCTGTTTCTGATCCACTGGTTGAAGCGCTCAACCGTGACACATATAGCAAAACGGGATCGCCAGGAAATGCACCCAGTTCCGCCCAAAAAACTGCGTTGCGTATCGCAGAGGCATCCCCTAAAGCCACACTGGCGCCAGCATCAACACCGGTGGCAATGCCCGGGGATGTTGATAATAAATTCTTACGGGCGCCTGAGAACGAACAGCTAGCCAAAGACAGGATATCCCAGACCACACCGACCCAGTCGCAGATCGCCTTGCCTGTTGTTCCGGAAAGAACTGCGGCGATCACCAAAGCCGCCCAAACGGCCCCCTCAAAATTTGTTTTGTCAGGTGAGCCAATTCCTGTTTCACATGATCCGGTGGCGGTTGTCGGCACGTCGATCACGGCTCCTTTTCCAGCGCCTCAAGTTTCCAAACCCTCTAAACTTGACACACCTGAATTAGCGTCACCATTTTCGCCATCAGAACCCGAAGGTTTGCGTGATGGTGCCCTGTTTGAGGCGGCGCGCACGCAGATGCCAACACAGCTGCCGGCTGTAGGTTCGGCGCAAACAGCCATCGATCATGCGCCGCGAATCATTCAAATGATTGCCGAGTCTGCACGGGCTCTGCAGGATAAACCGGTCGAACTGACCCTTAGCCCCGAGGAGCTGGGAAAAGTGAGGCTTACGTTGCAAGCAGGTGATGGCTCAATGATTGTGGCGATATCTGCAGAGCGCGCTGAAACACTGGAATTGTTGCGCCGAAATATCGATCAGCTTGCCGCACAGTTTCGCGAAATAGGTTTTCAGGATTTGTCGTTTCAGTTCTCTGGCGAGAGCAGTTCGGATAATGAAAACCTGCCGTCAGACAGCCCTGAGCTGGCTGACGCAACTGGAACAACAGAACACGAGCCCCACCCCACACAGGACGTTCATCGCGTGATGTTAGGGGCTGATGGGCGCGTCGATATCAGGCTTTGAAGGAGGCAAAATGGAAATTGCTCAGACATATTCAACCGGATCGGGCGCAAACGCAGCGTCCCAATCGGATAAATCAAAAAATTCGGCTATTAGTTCGGATTTTGAAACATTCCTGAAAATGCTTACCGTTCAGATGGAAAACCAAGATCCGCTTAATCCGGTGGATTCCGCCGATTATGCCGTCCAATTGGCGACGTTCTCTGGGGTTGAGCAACAGGTGCAAACCAATGACCTTTTGGCATCGCTTGGCCAGCAAATGGGGTTAACCGGACTGTCGCAAATAGCAGGTTGGGTCGGAATGGAAGCACGTGTTGAAGCGCCTGTATACTTTGATGGCGCGCCGGTAACAGTTTTTGCGCCATCAAACACCAGTGCGGATCAGGCGTTTCTGGTGGTGCGCGATTCCAGTGGGACGCAAGTAGATCATAGCGAAATTGATCCAGCCGGTGGTCAGATGCAATGGGCCGGTGTTGATAGCTCTGGGGCGCCATTCCCCCCCGGCACATACAGTTTTTCAGTAGAAAGCCGGGCCAGCGATGCTGTTATATCAACCGATGCGGCGCAGGTTTATGCGCTGGTGACGGAAGCGAAACTGAACAATGGCGTCGCGATAGTCGCGCTGGCTGGCGGAAACGAATTGCCCGCAGATCAGATATCCGCAATCCGAACGCCGGGCTGACAACAGGGGTTGCGGCTGGGTTCCGCTGTAAATAGCTTGCTGCGTTGAGAACTAGCGGGGCAGTCATTTGTTATCTGAGCAAGAAAAGGCAACCGCGCCAGCCGCACTTGCCCAAGCAATGCGTTCTGAACTGGTCGCAGCAGGATACCTAGAGGCAGAAGGCCATTGGTCGCCGCTTTCCGGCGGACGCACAAATCAGATTTGGCGCGTTGGCGATGGTCCAAATGCGATTGTATGCAAGCTATTTAATTCCGTCCGTGGAACCGATTTGTTCCCCAATAGCCCCCAAGACGAGGCCCTGGCGCTGCAAGCGCTGACAAAATCCCGCATTGCGCCCGTT
>JAHRVD010000170.1 GCA_019090845.1 Marinosulfonomonas sp. | reverse complement strand
TCAGCGCGCTTGGACAGATCGAACTGGTCTTTAGTATCGCTGCTTCGGCGCTGTTCTTTCGTGAAAAAATTACAGCACGCGAATACCTGGGCATTGGCGTGCTGCTGATCAGTGTCTTACTGCTGGTTCTGTTTATCTGAGCACGCCGGATCAGGCGATCTGCTCGGCCTTGCGAATGCCATTAATATTGTTGAAAAACGGAACCGTTTTGGGGGCACCGATCCTGGGTAGAGCATTGGAAACCTGATCCAGAATAACCTCTGTAATCGGTGGCAGATCAAAGCTGCGGGCCTTGTCGACCGGAATCCACTGCAGGTGCGACAGCTCGTCCGTGGCAAGCGAGAAATCATCCGGGTCACTGGCCAGCTGCTTGGCGTCGGCCAGAAAAAAGCGCGCGTCAAACCGGCGTGGCCGCCCCGGCGGGGTGATTGCGCGGGCGGCAAAATAGATGCCCTGTGCGTGGGGAATATGGCCGGAGTCGGCGAAGTCCGCCCAACCCGCAGGTGGCGTTGCATCCCATTTCCCAGGTTCGCCGAAAATTACGCCAGCCTCTTCCCATAATTCGCGGATCGCTGCGGCGATAAATGTGCTGGCCGGAAGATCGCTGGTTCCCTGCAGTCGCGAATGGCAGGGCGCTGCAAGTGCGGCAGGAAACGGCACCTGTGCGTCGCTGACATCGACCGCGCCGCCGGGAAAGACGAATTTGTTGGGCATGAAGGCCGCTTTGGAGCCGCGCTGGCCCATCAGCACTTTGGGATCATCGCCCGCATCGCGTATCAGAATGATCGTCGATGCGTTTCGTATCTTAACTTCTGTCATTACCGCTCGTCCGTTTCTTGTTGCTTCAGGCTGTCCTGCCAAAGCCATGCATGCGCTTGGCCCACTGGATTGCCACCATAAGGCCTTTCAGCCGTGGCAATAGATACAGGCTTAATGCGACGCAGCCAATCGAGAAAATTGTGGCCAGCACAAGTGGTTCGGGGCGGAACTTTGTAAACACCATCAAAATACTTGGCGCCATCACGTGGCCGACGATCAATATCGTCAGATAGGCGGGGCCGTCATCGGCGCGGTGGTGGTGCAGGGCTTCGCCGCACACAACGCATTCGTCGTGCACTTTCAAATAGCCCTTTAACATCGGGCCGGTCGTGCAATTTGGGCAACGCCGCCGCCAGCCGCTGGCCATAGCGGGGCGTAGTTCGCGTTCGTTTACTGGTTCAGTTGTCATGTTCATTGGGTATCCGTTGATCGCGCCTTGGTTCAATGTAGGGGGAATGCTGGCCAGCGTAAGGGGGCGGATGGCCAGTGCGTCGGGATGCCGCAAATCAGAAATTGATTTTTTTTTGCCCGGTCGCGACGGAAACCCGGCGCTGGCCCGTTTTAAGTTCAGAACGCGCCGGAAACACTGGCTGCGTCACCCAAGAAGAAAAAAGGAAAAATGGCATGTTGACTAAAAAATGGATAACCACACTGACTGTTTCGGCGATCACTGCGGCTTTGATTGTTCCTGCTGTGAGTTTTGCCAAAGGCGGTGGTCACGGAGCAGGCGGGGGCCAGCATCAACGCCCAAGTTTCGACGTGCTGGACGCTGATGGCGACGGAAACCTGACGGTTGCAGAATTTCGTGCCCACGCCATGGGCAGTTTTGCCGAGCATGATCTGGACGGCGACGGCCTGCTGACGGCGCAGGAAATGGCCGAAGCTGCCTCGGGGCGCGCCTCGGAACGCGCGGCCACGAAAATTGCGCGGATGATCGAATTTCGCGACGCGAACGGCGACGGGGCCCTTAGCCCGGATGAAATGGCTGGAAATACGGGTGAAAAGATATTTGGCCGGATGGACGCTGATGGCAATGGGGTGATCTCGGCTGAAGAGTTCGAACAAGCCCAGAATCTTGGCCCGCGCGGTGGTCGCAAAGGTCGTGGCGGTCCCCAAAAAGGCCACGGTCAGCGCAGCGACGGGTAACAAGTGGCCCGGCGTCGAATGTTTCGGCGCCGGGCGCAATTGTCTGGGAACTGAAATCGGGATACGCCTAACGGACGATGACTATGCCATTTGATGCCCTGAATGAGGTCTCGGACGAAGCGCTGCTGGTGGCCTTCGGGAACGGAGACCGGGAAGCAGCCCGCGCGTTGACGTTGCGGCTGACACCTAAGGTCATGGGGTTTTCGGCACGGATGCTGCGCGATGTGGCCGAGGCCGAAGATGTGACACAAGAAGCAATGCTGCGTCTTTGGCGGGTTGCCCCCAAGTGGCGACAGGGCGAGGCAAAGGTCACCACATGGCTTTACCGGGTGGTGATGAACTTGTGCACCGACCGGCTGCGGCGCAAACGCGCAGTTGCGCTTGATGCGATCGAGGAACCGGTCGATCAAACGCCGGGTGTCGAGGCGAAAATGACAACCGACGCGCGGGTGCAGGCACTGCAAGAGGCCTTGCAGGATTTGCCCGAACGCCAGCGGCAAGCGGTAATATTGCGCCACATCGAAGGGGTTTCAAACCCCGAGATTGCCGCAGTTATGGACATAAGCACAGAGGCAGTGGAAAGTCTTACTGCCAGGGGGAAACGCGCGCTAAGTACGGCACTTGCCGGGCGGCGCGAAGAATTGGGATTTGGCGATGACTGATCAAAAAGAACTGCAGGAAAGTGAATTGGACGCGCTGTTCAGTGCGGCCACAGATGCAACACCGCGACCTTCGTCGACGCTTTTGGCGCGGGTGTCTGCCGATGCCGAGGCCGAGATTGCAAATGCTGTTGTGGCGCGTCCGGCACGCACAACCGGCATGTTAAAGCGGTTTGTATCGCTGATTGGCGGCTGGCCGACGGCTGCTGGTCTGGCCAGCGCCACGCTCGCAGGTATCTGGATCGGCTATGCGGTGCCCGAAACACTGGACGGTCTGGCAGGTGGGACATGGTTTGTCGGCTCGGATCTGGACATGGTTCAGTTCACCGCGTCAATTGATAGTCTGTTGGGCGAGGGTTAAGCGATGGCACAATTGGAAGAGACAGCACCAAAGACTGGCAGGAAACGGTTGGCTGGCTGGACGCGGGTTTTGCTGTTTGCTTCGCTTGCGGTGAATCTGCTGATTGCGGGCATGGTCGCGGGGGCTGTTTTTCGCAATACAGGTGAGCGTGCCGACGGACGGGAATTGCGCGACATGGGTTTTGGGTTTTTCGGCGCGGCCTTAAGCGGTGGCGACCGGCGCGCAATCGGACAGGAGATGGCAAAAAGATCCGACGATTTGCGGGCCAACCGGCAACATGTTCGTGACCAGATGGTGCAGTTTCTGAGTGCATTGCGTGCTGTTCCATATGATCGCGATGCGGTTTTGGACCTTTCAGGTGCTCTGCAATCAAAACTGGCAGAACGTCAGCGGGTTGGTCAGAATATGCTTTTGGACCGGATCGCCGAAATGAGCGACAAGCAACGCGCCGCTTACGCAAATCGCCTTGAGCGGTCGATGAAACGCGGGCCCCGGCGCAACTGATCAGGCCGCAGACTG
>JAHRVD010000169.1 GCA_019090845.1 Marinosulfonomonas sp. | reverse complement strand
GGGCGGGAAAGTGTGATACATGGCGCGCTTGCGGCTGGTGGACTCACACAACGTGTTGTAGAGGAAGCCACGCGGCTATCTGGCCTTCGCGGAAATGACGGTGGGAAATCCATCGGAAAGGGTAAGACGACTACATGAGCGATAGTGACGGCAAAAAACCATTAGGTCTGCGCGGCGGATCGCGCCCGGGGCAGGTAAAGCAAAGCTTTAGCCACGGCCGGACGAAGAGTGTGGTCGTAGAGACCAAGCGCAAGCGTGTGTTTGTGAACAAAACCAGTGCGCCAGCTGCGCCTGCGGGCAAAAAAGCTGCAGGCTCGCTTGGTGACCCATCCAAACGCCCGGCCGGAATTTCTGATACGGAAATGGAGCGCCGGCTAAAGGCGGTTCAACAGGCGCGCGCCCGTGAAGGTGAAGAAAAAGCGGCCCGTCTGGCCGATGAAAAGAAACGCGAAAACGAACGCGCCAAACGCAAGGCGGATGCCGTCGCCAAGGAACGCGAAGAACAAGAGCGTGAAGAGCGCGCACGCCTGAAAGTTGAAGAAGCGGAACTCAAGGTTGCAGAAGCGGCCGAAAAGGCTCGGTTAGCCGCGGCACCTGCTGCACCTGCAGCCCCTGCGGTTGGCGAAGCCGAGGTTGCGGCCCCACGCGGTAGTGTGAAACCTGCTGCCAGCCCACGCAAGACAACCCGTCAGAATGAACCACGCCGGGATAACAATGCTCGTCCGGACCGGGGCGGCGGGAACAATCGGCGCGGCGGCAAACTGACACTTAATCAGGCGCTGTCTGGTGGCGATGGGCGCCATCGCTCGATGGCTGCTATGAAGCGCAAACAGGAACGGGCCCGCCAAAAGGCGATGGGTCAGACCGAGGTTCGCGAAAAGATTGTGCATGACGTGCAGTTGCCAGAATCGATCACGGTTCAGGAGCTTGCCAATCGGATGGCCGAACGTGTGGCTGACGTCGTCAAATCGCTGATGCAAAACGGCATGATGGTTACACAAAACCAGACGATTGATGCTGATACGGCTGAACTGATTATCGAAGAATTTGGCCACAAAGTTGTGCGCGTTTCTGATGCAGACGTCGAAGATGTGATCGACACGGTCGAGGATGACGAAAAACTGCTGGCATCGCGTCCGGCTGTTGTTACCGTCATGGGCCACGTTGACCACGGTAAGACTTCGCTACTGGATGCGATCCGCAAAACCAAGGTTGTGTCTGGCGAAGCGGGCGGCATCACCCAGCATATCGGTGCTTATCAGGTGACACTGGACGATGGCGCGTCGATGACGTTCCTGGATACACCGGGCCACGCGGCGTTTACCTCGATGCGTTCACGCGGCGCTCATGTGACGGATATCGTGGTGCTGGTTGTTGCCGCAGACGATGCGGTTATGCCCCAGACAGTCGAAGCGATTAACCACGCCAAGGCCGCCGGTGTTCCGATGATCGTGGCGATCAACAAGATTGACCGGCCAGAAGCGAACCCGGACAAAGTGCGTACCGATTTGCTGCAACACGAAATTATCGTCGAAAAAATGTCCGGCGATGTTCTGGATGTGGAAGTTTCGGCGATTACCGGCCAAGGGCTGGACAAACTGCTGGAAGCCATCGCGCTGCAGGCTGAATTGCTGGAACTAAAGGCGAACCCGGAACGGGCGGCGTCCGGTGCAGTGATCGAGGCGCAGCTGGACGTTGGACGTGGCCCTGTTGCGACAGTTCTGGTTCAGAATGGCACGTTGCGTCGGGGCGATATTTTTGTTGTGGGCGAGCAATGGGGTAAGGTCCGTGCGCTGATCAACGATCAGGGCGAGCGCGTGAACGAGGCCGGACCATCGGTGCCGGTCGAGGTTCTGGGCCTAAACGGCACACCAGAAGCAGGCGACGTTCTGAACGTGGTCGATACCGAAGCGCAGGCGCGCGAGATTGCCGATTACCGCGAACAGGCGGCCAAGGACAAACGTGCCGCTGCTGGCGCTGCGACGACACTTGAACAGCTGATGGCCAATGCCAAGGAAAGCGAAAATCTGGCTGAATTGCCGATATTGGTCAAAGCTGACGTGCAGGGTTCTGCCGAAGCGATCATCCAGGCGATGGAAAAGATCGGCAACGAAGAAGTTCGCGTTCGCGTGCTGCATTCGGGCGTTGGTGCGATTACCGAATCTGATGTCAGTCTGGCAGAAGCATCTGGTGCGCCGGTTTTCGGCTTTAACGTGCGGGCAAATGCGACGGCCCGTAGCGTTGCCAACCAGAAGGGCGTTGAGATCCGCTATTACTCGGTGATTTACGATCTGGTTGATGACGTCAAAGCAGCAGCCTCTGGCCTGTTGTCAGCCGAGGTTCGTGAGAACTTTATCGGTTACGCCGAGATTAAGGACGTCTTTAAGGTATCAAATGTCGGTAAGGTTGCAGGTTGTCTGGTGACCGAGGGTGTCGCCCGCCGGTCTGCCGGTGTCCGCTTGTTGCGCGACAATGTTGTGATCCACGAAGGCACGCTGAAAACTCTGAAACGCTTCAAAGACGAAGTGCCAGAGGTTCAGTCGGGTCAGGAATGTGGGATGGCATTTGAAAAATACGAAGATATTCGCAAAGGCGATGTTATCGAAATCTTTGAACGCGAAGAGGTCGAGCGTCAGCTGGACTGATTTTGAGAACATTTGGAATCAAAAAGGGCGAAAGAATTTCTTTCGCCCTTTTTCTTTAAATTCCGTGAGTTAGGCGGCGATATTTTCTGAAACGGGTTGTCCTGTGTAGGTGCGATCACCAACACGAACCATGATTTTTCCGTTCGCAGCGTTCCGGACAAATATGCCCTGAACATAGACGCAACTGCCCAGAAGAATTGTTCTTAACATGAAGCCCTCATCCCCATAAGTTTCATTCTGTAACATTGGTAAATTTTGGAACCAATTGCTAGCAGAAATTCAAAATTGTTGAAAAAATAGGCACAATCCAGCCGATCAACACATACGTAAGTGCAACCAGATAGGCAATAAAGCTAAAAATTGTATTTAAAGCCAGTCCCGCAGGATGGATATCAATGGAACATCTGCTGGCGGCATCGCGTAGTTTCGCAGATTTTTTGCATGCACCCAGACCAGAGACTGGCCTTCGCGTGCTTGTGGGATGCCTTGCCATTTGCGGCAGGCAAAGAGCGGCATCAACAGATGGAAATCGTCATAGGCATGGCTGGCGAAAGTTAACGGTGCAAGGCAGCTTTGCCATGTATCAATACCCAATTCTTCGTGAAGTTCGCGGATCAGCGCGGCCTCGGGCGTTTCGCCGGGTTCAATTTTGCCGCCGGGAAACTCCCACAGGCCGGCCATTGATTTGCCTTCGGGTCGCTGCGCCAGCAACACCCGCCCATCTTTGTCGATCAGCGCGGCGGCAGCAACCAGAACCACTGTCATGAACGATAGTCTGCGTTAATCTCGATATAGCCATGCGTCAGATCGCAGGTCCAAACGATAGCGCTGCCTGTACCAAG
>JAHRVD010000168.1 GCA_019090845.1 Marinosulfonomonas sp. | reverse complement strand
TCGACGGCCGGATCGGTGCCGATAAGCTGGATCATGTCCGCATCATCAATATCAGCAATCGTTGCGGTGCCCACATAGGCGCCGCGGTTGCCCTCGGGCAACTTAGCGCCATCAGTGCGGCATTCCACAGTGCCGCCAAGCCCCTCGATCAGCTGTTTTAGCGCAAATGTGGCCTCGACCGAGGCCAAATCGCCCACAAGACCGGTGACTTTTTTGCCCTTCATGGCAGCCGCAGCGGCGCCAAGTGCCTCGGGCCAGGTGGCAGGCTGCAACTTTCCGCCTTTGCGGATATAGGGCCGGTCCAAGCGCTGGCGGCGCAGCCCGTCCCACACAAAGCGGGTCTTGTCGGAAATCCATTCCTCGTTCACATCGTCATGGTTGCGCGGCAGAATGCGCATCACTTCGCGCCCCTTTGTGTCGACCCGAATATTCGAGCCAAGCGCGTCCATTACGTCGATTGTTTCAGTCTTGTTCAGCTCCCAAGGGCGGGCGGTGAAGGCATAAGGCTTGCTGGTCAGCGCGCCAACCGGGCACAGATCAATGATATTGCCCTGCAGATTGCTGTTCAGGGTCTGGCCAAGATAGCTGGTAATTTCGGCGTCTTCGCCCCGTCCGGTCTGGCCCATCTGGGTGATCCCGGCGACCTCGGACGTAAAGCGCACACAGCGGGTGCAGGAAATGCAGCGGGTCATATGGGTTTCGACCAGCGGCCCCAGATCAAGGTCTTCGGACGCGCGTTTTGGTTCGCGATACCGGGAAAAATCAACGCCATACGCCATCGCCTGATCCTGCAGGTCACATTCGCCGCCCTGATCGCAAATCGGGCAATCAAGCGGGTGGTTGATCAGCAGAAATTCCATCACGCCCTCGCGGGCCTTTTTGACCATTGGGCTGTTGGTTTTGACGACCGGCGGCTGACCCTCGGGTCCGGGGCGCAGATCACGCACCTGCATCGCGCAGGAGGCGGCCGGTTTTGGCGGACCGCCGACAACCTCGACCAGACACATCCGGCAATTGCCCGCGATCGTCAGGCGCTCATGATAACAAAAGCGCGGAACTTCTACGCCGGCAACTTCGCAGGCCTGAATAAGGGTCATTGCCCCGTCAACGTCCACTTCTTGTCCATCAATGATGATCTTTTTCAGGTCGCTCATATTTCACCCATGGTTGCAGGCGCCAATTGGAACAGGCGCCCGCCGATTTTCAGATTTGGTGCACCGTTCATCTGCGAACCCTTATCAGGCTGCCAGCCAGTGTCTTGTTTGCAATTTCTGCCCGCCCAAGCGCGCAGTATGTTTCTTCTTGGCCCACCACAACACCATGTGCGGCCAGATAAGCCTCGGCCTGTGCGCGCACATAGTCTTTGGCCGATTTGCTTCTGATGTAGGTCTTTATCTGGGCATTGGTGTAGCCCTTGTTCAGCGCATACTGCTTAAGCGCCAGCGTCTTGGAAAAAACCGTCAGGTTGCGCACACCAACGGCGGAACAATTCTCCTCGATCAGCGCGCCAATTGCCGCCGAAATCAGCGAATAATTGATGTGCTTTTCTTCGCTCATCGGTTCAAGCGTCTGCGCCGGTGCCCCGGCAAATATCACAGCGATCACACAAGCAAGCAGGTTGCGCTTGGTGGCCGTGGGTTTTTTGGCTGTGTGTTTGGAATTATGGATCATGCGTTCTACTCCTACCGGCGCGCAACATTCGCGCAACCGGTTGAATTCAAGCGCCAATTTCGTTGGCCCTTTAACGCCCAGCATTTTGAGGTGCGCAAACACCCCTATTGACGCAGAGCAGTGCCCCACACCATCGGACCGGATCAATTTTGCCCGGCCTTCTTTTTCAATTGAAAATATATCACGCAGCATAAACCGCCCGCAATGAACGGTTTTGTGAACAGATTTTGCCCCAAAGATCAACGAACCCGCCCAAAATGGCTGCCCGGCCGAGTGATATGTAACACCAGCCCCCATCAGGGAAATTTCACAATCTTGGCAAGGTCTTTGTTGATCTTCAACTCGGCTTTGATCGCCGCGCACAGACCTTCAATTCCTTCCGGTGCCACGCCGTGCCGTGCGCGCAGGGCGGCCTCTCGACTGGCCAGTTGGGCAAGCCCAACCTCGGTATCCATGAATTGCACCGCCGCAACCGGATCAAATCCATCGCCCGCCAGTTGCCCGACAAAATCGGTCATCGCGCGTTGCAGCCGCCGGTCGTTGACCTTGGCGCCCTCGCATTCAGACTGAGCCGTTGTGACCATGCTGATCTGGGCAACGGAATCATAGGCGTATTCCGGCAGCTCGGTGATCTGGGCCTGCGCCACCATCGGCGCAACGGCCAAGGCCACCGCAAAAGCGGCACCGGCAATTGATATGTGAGGCACGCGAGACATTTCTTATTCGGCCGCCACCGCGCTGACGCGCCCGGTCCGCTTGTGTTTGATCCGATCCTCGATCTCATCGCGGAAATGGCGGATCAATCCCTGAATTGGCCAGGCCGCCGCATCACCAAGCGCGCAGATCGTGTGACCCTCGATCTGCTTGGTGACATCCAACAGCATGTCGATTTCTTCGACCTCTGCCTGCCCCGTTACAAGACGATCCATCACCCGCATCATCCAGCCCGTGCCCTCGCGACATGGCGTGCACTGACCGCAGCTTTCGTGTTTGTAGAATTTGGACAGGCGCCAGATTGCCTTGATGATATCGGTGTCCTGATCCATCACGATCACCGCTGCTGTGCCAAGACCCGAGCGTTGCTCGCGCAGCCAGTCGAAATCCATGATCGCGTCTTTCATTACGTCGCGCGGCAGACACGGCACGGAAGAGCCACCGGGGATCACGGCCTTTAGGTTGTCCCAGCCACCACGAATGCCGCCGCAATGACGGTCAATCAGTTCCTCAAAACCAACCGACATCGCTTCTTCGACGACACAGGGGTTGTTCACATGGCCCGAGATCGCAAACAGCTTGGTGCCCACATTGTTGGGGCGGCCAAAACCGGCAAACCATTCCGGTCCGCGACGCAGGATCGTCGGCACAACGGCAATGCTTTCGACATTGTTAACAGTCGTCGGGCAGCCATAAAGCCCCGCACCCGCAGGAAACGGCGGCTTCATCCGAGGCATACCCTTTTTGCCCTCAAGGCTTTCAAGCAGCGCGGTTTCTTCACCGCAGATATAAGCGCCCGCACCGTGATGCAGATAAAGGTCAAAATCCCAGCCGGATTTGGCGGCATTTTTGCCCAGCAGCCCGGCATCATACGCCTCGTCGATAGCGGCCTGTAAGGCTTCGCGCTCGCGGATATATTCGCCGCGGATATAGATGTAACAGGCGTTCGCATTCATCGCGAAACTAGCGATCAGACAGCCCTCGATCAGGGTGTGGGGATCATGGCGCATGCTGTCTCTTATACACATCTGACGCTGCCGACGAAGCTAGAAGTG
>JAHRVD010000167.1 GCA_019090845.1 Marinosulfonomonas sp. | reverse complement strand
GACGCGGACGCCGAAATAACAGCCGTCGAAGACTTTATGCGTCAGGCAACCGAAACCCAGGCAGATCAGGAAGAGTTTGAGGCCGAGCCTGAAATCCAGCCTGCACCCGAACCAGAAATCGCTGTGTTTCAGGAAGACGAGCCGGATGTGGAAATCCTGGAAGCTGATGAAACTCAACAGCCCGATCACTCAGCAATCGCCCGCGTCGTGAAAATGCGTCGTGCCGATTTTGAGGCCGCAATCGCTGGCGGTGACCTGCAGGAGCTGGGATCAGATCCACAGGTTGAAGAACCCGAAACGACTGAGATTGCGCAAGAACCTGAACCTCTGGTGGCTGAAGCTTCTGAAACTTTGGAAGCTGAAGAAGCACAAACCAAAGTTGTCGAACCCGAAATGGCGGAACCGGCCCAAGAGGAAGAAGTCGCAGGCAGCTCGCTTTCAGTGGAAGACGAAGCAGAATTGATGGCCACGCTGCAAATGGTGCAGCGTGAAGCCGATGCTGAACGGCGGTCCGAAAAAGAGGGCCGCGCGTTGATGGAAAACGACGATATCGAGGCCAATACAAAATCGGTTTCGCGCATTCTGGAAGTGACCAACACCGAAATGGAAGAAACCGAAGGCACGCGCCGCCGGTCTGCCATTGCCCATCTGAAGGCGGCGGTTGCTGCAACCCGTGCCGACAAGCTTTTGACGCGAAAACGAGACAAAGAAGATGCAGATGAACTGAACGAATACCGAAATGATCTTGCTCAGGTCGTGCGCCCAAAACGTCCGCCCGAAGGCAAAAAAGTCGAGCGTCAGATGCCGCCACTTATGCTGGTGTCCGAGCAGCGCGTCGACGAAACTCAGGCAAGCCAGCCATCAGGTGCCGAGTCTGTTGCGGTGCAGCCGCGCCGGGTCAATTCGGGCAGTCTGTCACTGGAACAGGACGTCAGCAGTCAGGATGAACATAGCGAAGAGAATATCTTTGCCGATGCCGGTTCGTTTTCCGACTTTGCCCAAGAAATGGGTGCAGTCGAGATGCCGGACCTGCTGGAAGCGGCCGCGGCCTATGCATCTTTCGTTGAAGGGCATGCGTATTTTTCGCGACCTCAGATCATGAAGGCAGTCGCTGCCGTCAAAGAAGAGGAATACACACGCGAAGAAGGTCTGCGCTCGTTTGGCATGTTGTTGCGCCGTGGGAAAATCCACAAGATCAAGCGCGGTCAGTTCAAAATTGCTGACAGTTCACGATTTAACCCACAGGTGCGCGCCGTCGGCGAATAATACTGTAAAAACATAGGCCTAACTGGCCATTCTAATAAGGGGCGCGAGGTTTCGTGCCCCTTTTTGCCGTTTTAGAACGCGCTATTTCTTGTCATCGGGCGCATCCGGGTCGCCCTGCCCGATGCCTTTAAACACGGCCTTGAACGGCAGCACCCAAATCACCCCCAAAACCAGATAGATCAACAATTCAATCAGGATTGGTGCGCGGCCGACCATATTCATGATCGTCACAGCCACCATGATATACAGCGGCAATCCGATCAGCAGCAAAAACAGCGACCAGCGACGGCGGGCTTTGAAACTAAGCGCCATCAGTCAGCAAACGGGTCTGTGACAAGGATCGTATCCTCGCGTTCGGGGGATGTGGACAACATAGCTACAGGGCAATCTATCAACTCCTCTACACGGCGCACATATTTGATCGCCTCGGCAGGAAGATCCGCCCAGCTGCGCGCGCCCTCGGTGCTTTCGGACCAGCCGGGCATTTCTTCCCAGATCGGTTTGCAACGGGCCTGATGATCGGCCGCAGTTGGCAAATGGTCAATGCGCTCGCCGTCCAGTTCGTAAGCAAAGCAGATTTTCAGTGTGTCAAACCCGTCCAGCACATCCAGCTTGGTCAGCGCGATGCCCGACACGCCGGATGTGGCGCAGGTCTGGCGCACCAACACCGCATCAAACCATCCACACCGACGTTTGCGCCCGGTCACGGTGCCAAATTCATGGCCCCGCTCGCCCAGACGCTGACCATCCGCATCGTCCAGTTCGGCGGTGAACGGCCCCTCGCCCACACGGGTGGTGTAGGCCTTGACGATGCCAAGCACGAAATCAATCGCACCGGGACCAACCCCGACACCGGTGGCCGCCTGCCCGGCGATCACGTTGGAAGACGTCACAAACGGGTAAGTGCCAAAATCCACATCAAGCAACGCGCCCTGTGCGCCTTCAAACAGAATGCGCTTACCGGCTTTGCGTTTTTCGTTCAAAATCTTCCAGACCGGCGCCGCATAGGGCAGAATCTGGGGGGCAATCGTTGTCAACGCTTCCATAAGGGCCGCGCGATCCACCTCTGGCAGACCCAGCCCACGCCGCAGGGCGTCATGATGGATCAGGGCGCGATCAACTCTTAATTCCAACGTCGCAGGGTCGGCAAGATCGGCCACCCGCACCGCGCGCCGCCCGACTTTATCCTCATAGGCCGGGCCAATGCCCCGTCCCGTGGTGCCGATTTTCGCCACCGAATTCTGGCTTTCACGGGCGCGATCCAACTCACCGTGGATCGGCAGGATCAGCGGTGCGTTTTCTGCAACCATTAGATTTTCAGGCGTAATATCAACACCTTGACCACGCAGCTTGGCAATCTCCTGAACCAGATGCCACGGATCGAGCACCACCCCGTTGCCAATCACGCTCAGCTTACCACCGCGCACAATGCCAGAGGGCAGCAACGACAGTTTGTAAACTTTACCGTCGATCACCAGCGTGTGGCCCGCGTTGTGGCCACCCTGAAACCGGGCAATCACATCGGCGCGTTCGCTGAGCCAGTCAACGATTTTGCCTTTTCCTTCGTCGCCCCACTGGGCGCCGACAACAACGACGTTGGCCATTTTTATCCTCTGCTTCAATGCAACCCGCGCCGGTATATCGACCCGAACCCATCTGGGAAACAGCAAATTCGTCGCAACACTGGACAGCGAGGACAATTTCGGGCCATCCAGAAAGAAAAGAGGGCATTAGATGGGATTTTTGCTGCGCTGGCTGTTCGCATTCGTCCTGATTGCGGCAACGTTTAACCCGACGGAACTGAATTTTTCCGCATGGGCGATGGAAAACTACGCACAGGAACTACCGCTGACGGTGCTGCTTGGGCTGATTCTGCTGGTTGGCTACATCGTCTATTTTCGCGCGACCCTGCGCTCAATCGGCGGATTGGGTATGTTTCTGGTCTTTGCCGTCTTCACAGCCCTCGTCTGGGTGCTTTACGACCGAGAACTGCTGTCACTGACCAATACGGCGCTGAACGTGTGGATGGGAATTCTGGCGCTTTCGCTGGTGCTGGGCATCGGCCTGTCATGGAGTTTCGTGCGCCGCGCCCTAAGTGGCCAGTTCGATGTTGACGACACAGAAGAGTAACGCCGTGCAAGATTGATAAAGTCCGGGGTTGCGTGGCGCCTGTCCAGCCACTAAATACGCCACGTTCAATGTTTAAAGGCCGTCCATGGAAAACGTCGTACTTGTCATCCATCTGATTTTGGCACTTTGCCTGATTGGCGTCGTGTTATTGCAGCGTTCCGAAGGCGGCGGTCTTGGGATCGGCGGCGGCGGCGGTGGTGGTGCGGTTTCCTCGCGTGGGCTGGGCACAGCATTGGGCAAGCTGACATGGGCATTCGCGGTGGCTTTCATCGCAACTTCAATTGGCCTGACGATTATCGCTCGCCAAAACAGCGCCGGCGGCTCGGTGGTTGACCAGCTTGGGGTTGAGCAAACCAGCCAGACACCTGCCGTTCCATCGGGCAATGATCTGTTGCCGCCACCGACAAACGATGAACCGACAGCGCCGCGCGCGGACTAGTCACCACTATACTTTGTCTATTTTGACTAATCGGCATCATTATGTTGCGATCCTGTTGCGGATGGATCGCGAATCTGTTACTTCTTAAATCCCGTGATACGACGGTTTTTCAGACCGTAAATCGTATGGATTTTGGCTGATTTCGCGGGGGAATTTCACTATATGGCGCGTTATGTTTTCATCACCGGTGGTGTTGTGTCTTCGCTTGGAAAAGGGCTGGCTTCGGCCGCTTTGGGCGCACTTTTGCAGGCCCGCGGGTTTTCCGTGCGGCTGCGAAAACTTGACCCCTATCTGAACGTCGATCCCGGCACGATGAGCCCGTTTGAACATGGCGAGGTTTTCGTCACCGACGATGGCGCTGAAACAGATCTGGACCTTGGCCATTACGAACGCTTCACTGGCGTGGCGGCGCGCAATACCGATTCCGTATCTTCAGGGCGAATTTATTCCACCGTGCTGGAAAAGGAACGCCGCGGCGATTATCTGGGCAAAACCATTCAGGTGATCCCCCATGTTACGAATGAAATCAAAGACTTCATCAATACCGGCGATGATGAAGTCGATTTCATGCTGTGCGAAATCGGTGGCACCGTGGGCGATATCGAGGGCTTGCCTTTCTTTGAGGCAATCCGCCAGTTTGCCCATGACAAACCCAACGGGCAGTGCATTTTCATGCATCTGACCCTGCTGCCCTATCTGGCCGCCAGCGGAGAGCTGAAAACAAAACCGACGCAACACTCGGTCAAGGAACTGCGCTCTATCGGCATTCAGCCCGATGTTCTGGTTTGCCGGTCCGAACACCCGATCCCTGACAAAGAGCGCGCGAAAATCGGCCTGTTCTGCAACGTTCGTCAGGAAAACGTTATCGCAGCCTACGACCTTGATTCGATTTACGAGGCGCCGCTGGCCTATCACCAGCAGGGGCTGGATCAGGCGGTTCTGGACGCATTTCAAATCTCACCTGCGCCCAAACCCGACCTGTCTGTATGGCAGGACGTCGCCGACCGCATCCACCACACCGACGGCGAAGTAAACGTGGCGATCGTCGGCAAATACACCCAACTTGAGGATGCCTATAAGTCAATAAAAGAGGCATTGACCCACGGCGGCATGGCCAACCGGGTCAAGGTTAATGTGTCCTGGGTGGACGCCGAAGTATTTGACGCCGAAGACGGCGCGCCACATCTGGAGGGCTTTCACGCCATCCTGGTGCCGGGCGGATTTGGCGAACGTGGCACCGAAGGCAAGATCAAGGCCGCCGAGTTTGCCCGCACCCGCAATGTGCCCTATCTGGGTATCTGCCTTGGCATGCAGATGGCCGTGGTCGAGGCGGCGCGCAATGTTGCCGGAATGGCCGACGCGGGATCCGAGGAATTTGACCATGAATCAGGTAAAAAACGTTTCACACCGGTAGTTTACCACCTGAAAGAATGGGTGCAGGGCAACCATACGATCGAACGTAAGATCGGCGGAAACAAGGGCGGCACCATGCGGCTGGGGGCCTATTCGGCCACGCTGTCGCAAGGGTCTCGGGTGGCCGGAATTTACGGCACGACTTCGATTGAGGAACGCCACCGCCACCGTTATGAGGTGGACACCAAATACCGCGAAAAACTGGAAGAACACGGGCTGATCTTTTCGGGCATGTCGCCCGACGACCGCCTGCCCGAGATTGTCGAATGGAAGGATCATCCCTGGTTCGTCGGCGTTCAGTTTCACCCGGAACTGAAATCAAAACCATTTGACCCGCACCCGTTATTTCGCGACTTTATCCGCGCGGCCAAGGATATTTCGCGCTTGGTCTGACAAACTGGTGGGCGATTTGCCCGGATTTAAAAAAAGGACGCCCCGATGCCCAAAGGTTACTGGATTGTTAACAACGACATAACCGACCCCGAGACTTATCAGAAATACAAGGATTTTGATTCTGGCGTAGCCCGCGATTTTGGTGGCAAGTTTCTGACCCGTGCCGGACGTCAGGAATGTCCCGAAGGCACTGCCCGCGCACGCACAGTTGTGGTCGAATTTGAATCCTATGACATTGCCGTCGAATGCTATTATGCCGCCGGATATTCGGCAGCAAGGGCGATCCGCCAACCCGCTGCCGAGG
The DNA here is from genome assembly GCA_019090845.1 of Marinosulfonomonas sp. Taxonomy (GTDB): domain Bacteria; phylum Pseudomonadota; class Alphaproteobacteria; order Rhodobacterales; family Rhodobacteraceae; genus NORP110. The sequence goes on along the minus strand of JAHRVD010000167.1, from coordinate 7,034 downwards.
GGAATTTCATCATCGTCGAAGGCTATGGCGATTAAGCGATAAATCCCATTTCGCCTAGCAAAGCGGTGCATCCTTCACGGGTGCGCGCGCCTTGCGCAGGTTCAAACAGATTGTGCTTTAAGAACCAGACCAGATATTTTTCGAAATGAAAACGACCGGTTAACGCAGTTTTCATCGCGTCTGCATAATGCGCTGGACTGCGTAGCGTCACGCAATTGTGGTGAAAATCCACCTGACCGGCCATAATAGCCGGAACCCGGTGCAGATTGGCCTCAAACCCGACGGCAGAGGTTTGGCTTACCGCCACATCCGAATGTGCCAGAAGATCATGAAGGCTGGTATCCACCACACTGACGCCCGCGCCCGGATCATGATAGGGCATGATATGTTCCAGCTCATGCACGCGTTGCAACGGATGGGGCTTTATATAAACATGACGCGCGCCCCGGTTTTCGACCACCACCTGCATCAGATCGGTGTAATCCACATAGGCCGGTGCGTAGGGGGCCGGGCGAAAATCTTGCAAAAACAACGATATAGAACCCATCTTCACAGATTTCGGCTTTATGTCTGTTTGCGGGAATTTGGATCGGTTCGTCGTCACGAATTTCTTTCGCAACCGGGCAAAAAATTTGCGGGCATAGTCGGCTTCCATCGTCGAGGGTTGAAAATCCTTCCGTGCTAGGGACGAGTTATTGCGCGTGCCTTGCCTGTCCAGATACCAAAACCCTCGCAGATAGGACGGCGAACACGACAAAATATTATCGCCCTGAACAGGTCGGTCCTGCATATTGATATGCAAATGTCGCCGATCAGCAGCAGCGAAATCTTCTATCCGTTTACACCCCTGCACCAAAACCGGCTCTAATCCGTTCTCGGCCAGGACATCTGCCAACTGGTTCAGAAAATCCAGCTTTCCCGCCAGCGCCGGCTTGGCCAGATTGTTTTGCACATGGAAAAATGCGCTGCGCAGACGGAATTTCAGCATTTCCGTGCTTAGCGCGCCAATTTGTTCGATATGTGTAAATCTGCCGGTCATTTACCGGGATTCTATCGCCATTTAGTCGGACACGTGCAAGTGCCCTGCAACCCGTATTCGCCGTTCCGGCCCAAGACATGGTCAAAAAACCGACATTTGGCCTTTCACGCGGGCAACGCCCCGCCTATATCGGCCCACATGTTTGGAGATTTTTTAAAGCGGCTGACACAGCCCAACCCGCCACAGCTGATTGACACCGATGCCCGCCTTGCCCTGACGGCAATGTTGGTGCGGGTCGCACGTTCTGATGGCAGCTATGATGCCTCAGAAATTGACCGCATCGAACGTATTGTGGCGGCCCGCTATGGCCTTAACAGCGCCGATGCGATCGAGCTGAGAATGTCCGCCGAAATTTTGGAATCCGAGGCGCCTGATACAGTGCGCTTCACCCGTGCCATCAAAGATGCGGTGCCCTACGAAGACCGCCAAAACGTTGTCGCCGCCCTGTGGGAGGTCGTATTGGCCGATGGTGTGCGCGAACATCACGAAGATGCCCTGTTGCGACTTGTCGCCAATCTGCTAGGCGTCAATGACCGCGACAGCAACATTGCCCGTCAACGTGTTGAAAAGGCGATGAAATGATTGCCAGCCTTCCAATGTATGACCGGCCTGAAACCGCCGGATCATTAGATCGGTTTTGGCGATTAATCCGTGCAGAACTTGGATATGGCCCACACGACCTTGATCGCCGCTTGCCAATCAGCGATGTCTGGGCCAGCCCGGATTTGCTTTTGTCCCAAACTTGTGGCCTGCCCTACCGCGCTGATCTGAAAGACGATGTGCAACTGGTCGGAACGTTAGATTATGGCCTGGAAGATGCTGATCCGGGTTATTATTACTCGTTTCTCGTCACCCACGCCAGCGACGGGCGCTCGATCGAGGATTTTGACGCAGGCCGCCTTGCCTATAATGATTCAAACTCGCAATCGGGCTGGGCGGCGCCAATCCATCATGCGCAGGCGGCCGGTTTCTCTTATGGCAGCTTTTTTGAATCCGGTTCGCATCTTAACAGTGCGCGCGCTGTTTTGGACAATTTTGCCGATATTGCCGCACTCGACGCCCAAAGCTGGCGGCTGATCTGCCGCCACGACGCGTTCGCTGAGCGTTTGCAGGTAATTGGCAGGACAGATCCAACCCCCGCCCTGCCCCTGATCACCGGACCAAAGGTCGACTGCAATGCGCTGCAGCAAGCAATTTCCGCCGCAATCGAGGCTTTGCCCCCAGCAGACCGCGCGGCGATGGATTTGCAAAAAATGGTTCAGATTCCAAGCCAGTCATTTCTGGATATTCCCAATCCCCCATCGCCAGGTGATTTGACTATTCATTGATCTTTTGCCCGCTTTCCCTAACGTCGCCGGGTGAAACTCGTTGCAATTGCACCAGAAACCTTACCTACTGGAACCGGGCAAACAGCAAAAAGCTGCATTTAGTGACGAAACAAGAAACACCCGTAATCGAAATCCGGAATCTGCATAAATCTTTTGGTGATTTGCGGGTGCTTAAGGGTGTCGATCTGGTGGCACCCCGTGGCCATGTCATCTCACTCATCGGGTCCTCCGGGTCGGGAAAATCAACGCTATTGCGCTGCGCCAATCTGCTGGAAGACAGTCAGCAAGGCGACATTGTTTTTGAGGGCGAAGCGATCAAATGGCGCGGCACCGGCGATTTTCGTCACGCGGCCGACAAGGCACAAGTCACCCGCATTCGCACAAACTTGTCGATGGTATTTCAGCAGTTCAACCTGTGGTCGCACATGACGATCCTGCAAAACGTGATGGAAGCACCGATCACAGTGCTGGGACAAAACCGCGATCAGGTAGAGGCTCGCGCCCGCGATTTATTGGCGAAAGTGGGCATTTCCGATAAGGCCGACGCCTTTCCGGCGCAGCTTTCAGGTGGTCAGCAACAACGCGCCGCCATCGCGCGCGCCCTTTGCATGCAACCCAAAGCATTGCTGTTTGACGAACCGACCTCGGCGCTGGACCCCGAGCTGGAACAGGAAGTTATAAAGGTTATCAAAGACTTGGCTGCTGAAGGGCGCACGATGATCTTAGTGACCCACGACATGAGGCTTGCAGGCGACGTGTCGGATCACGTAGTTTTCCTGCATCAGGGCAAAATAGAAGAACAAGGCCCGCCTGCTACGCTGTTTGCTAATCCAACAACTGATCGCCTGCGACAATTCATAAGTGCGACGATTGCTGCATAAGAGCATATGATATAAGAGCGCGACATAAACTGATGGGAGTGGAACAATGAAGAAACTGATCCTTGCAACCGTGGCACTGGTGCTGGGCGCCGGTTTGGCGATGGCCGACACCGTCCGAATGGGCACCGAGGGCGCCTACCCTCCGTGGAATTTCGTCAATGATTCAGGCGAGATTGACGGATTTGAGCGTGAACTGGGCGACGAGCTTTGCGCCCGCGCCAATCTAACCTGCGAATGGGTCACCAACGATTGGGATTCGATCATCCCCAACCTTGTTTCTGGCAACTATGACACTATCATCGCCGGTATGTCTGTCACCGATGAGCGCGACGAAGTAATTGATTTTACTGAACAATACACCTTGCCCGATCCATCTTCCTATCTGGCAATGTCGGATGATCTGGACGTGTCCAGCGCTGTAATAGCAGCCCAGACAGGCACCATTCAGGCGTCATACATTGCATCCAGCGGCGCGACGCTGGTCGAGTTTGCGACACCGGATGAAACCATAGCGGCAGTGAAAAATGGCGAGGCTGACGCAGTTCTGGCCGACAACAGCTATCTTGTCCCAATCGCGGCGGAAGACGGCGATTTGATGATGCTGGATGCAGATGTTCTGATCGGTGGCGGCGTTGGCATCGGCGTGCGCGAAAGCGATACAGAGCTGAAGGAAAAGCTGAATGCTGCCATTTTGTCGATGAAAGCTGACGGTTCGCTCAACAAGCTGATCGAAAAATGGTTCGAAGGTTCAATGGCAACCTTTTAGTGCTGGTCAAACGATTGTGGCGGGGCCAGTTTGGCCCGGCCTGATTTTGGGGGCACGATGTTTTTCAATTGCAGCGATCCGCAAATGCTCGCCGGTTTGGAATGGCTGGCGTGCTACCTGACGACGGGAAAACACCTGGCGTTCTATGGCTCATTTGGCACGGTATTGCTGCTATTGGCCATCACCGCCCCCATTTCGTTGATCTTCGGATTTGGAGGTGCGGTGGCGGCACGCTCGCATTTCCCCCCCCTGCGCTGGTTTGGCAAAACCTATACGTCCGTCGTGCGCGGCATTCCCGATATCGTGTTTTTCCTGTTTTTCGTAATCGCGCTGGATCAGGCGTTTGAATGGTTGCGCCACAAGGTAAAATGCCCCGACTGGGATCAACCAATCCGTCAGGGCAATGATTTTGTTGTCTGTGCACAGGCCAAGCTGCCGCTTTCCAGCGCACCACAATGGCTGCACGAAGGCTATGGGTTTTCGCTGGCGGTATTGACCTTTGCGATCGTTTACGGCGCCTTTGCCGCCAACGTGCTTTATGGTGCAATGCACGCCGTGCCCAGACCACAGATCGAAACCGCCGAGGCATACGGCATGACCCGCAGACAGGCCTTTTGGCGGGTTTTGGTGCCGCAGATGTGGCTGTTTGCCCTGCCGGGCCTGTCCAACCTTTGGATGCTCCTGATAAAGGCCACGCCTTTGTTGTTTTTGCTGGGGGTCGAGGACATCGTCTATTGGGCGCGTGAACTGGGCGGGATGAAAACCCGCGCCTTCACCTTTCCGCACGCCGATTGGCGACTATGGTATTTCCTTGGGTTGCTGGTGTTTTATCTGGCGCTGACCAAAATCTCGGAAATTGTTCTGGCCCGGCTGACGACCCGGCTAACACATGGGCAGGCAACTCTGGGCGGCGCGGCAATGCAAAAGGCTGCCGCGCGATGAGTTGCCTTGAGACTATTCAGGCCTATGGTTTGCGCTCGCTCGGGATTGGTGAGCGGTTGCTGCCCAAGTCAGATTTTACGCTTTGTGAACATTTCACCCTGATCGGCTCGGGAATGATCTGGAATATCTACTTTGGCGTATTGGCCCTTGTCCTTGGTTTTTTCGCCGCCACCGCTGTTGCTCTGGCGCGCAATGCAGATAACCCGTTGGTCCGCAAACCGGCGCAATATTTCATCTTCATCTTTCGTGGCTCGCCGCTGTTCATCCAGTTTTTCCTGTTTTACGAAACCTTCGTTCTGCTGCCCAAGGTTGGCATCGACATCAATCTTGGCTTTGTCGAACTAACGGCCGAAACCCGCTGGCTGACACGTGCATGGCTGGGTGCGCTGATCGTGTTGTTTTTGAACACAACGGCTTATACGGCCGAGATTTTCTATGGCGCATTGCGCTCTGTTCCGCGGGGCGATGTCGATGCAGCCAACGCCTATGGCATGACCGGCTGGGCCAGATTTCGCCGGATCATCTGGCCTTCGATGCTGCGCCTTTCATGGCCGGCCTATACCAATGAAGCGATTTTTTTGTTTCACGCCACAACACTTGTGTTTTTCTCGAGTTTTCCAGCATGGCAGCAAAAGGGCGATGCACTTTATTATGCCAATTATTTTGCCGATAAAACTTTCAATCCATTCATTCCCTATCCAATCCTTGCGGGGTACTTCATCATATTGACCCTTTGTGTCATTGGCTTTTACGGGATCATCAATGCCCGCCTGAACCGGCACTTGCCACGCGAGCGCCGCCCGCGTCTGCGCATCCGTCCCCAGATCATCCGATGAAAATCGGCATCCTTCAAAGCGACGACACGGGCGGGCGGATCTTGCGGCGTCACGGCACGTCTTCAGATATGTTCCAGACACTGCTCGCGGGTCGTGGGCTGACGTTTGAAACGTTTGATGTTGTGAACATGGTATTCCCAGACAGCGTTCATGACTGCGACGGTTGGCTGCTGACGGGATCGCGCTTTGACGCCTATAGTAAAGAGCCGTTTGTCCTGCAACTTGGCGATTTTATTCGTAAAGCATACGCCGCCGCGGTGCCGATGGTCGGCATCTGTTTTGGCCATCAGATAATTGCCCATGCACTTGGTGGGCGTGTGGAAAAATTTGCTGGCGGGCGTGCAATTGGGCGTCAGACCTATCAGTTTGACGATCTGGGCGAAATCCACGCCAACGCTCTGCATCAGGATCAGGTGATAACAGCGCCCAAGGACGCACACCTGATTGGCACCAGTTCTTTTTGCAAAAACGCCGCCCTTATCTATGGCAACACAGCCCTAACCATGCAGCCCCATCCGGAATTCAGCAATGAAATCACCGCCAGCTATCTAGAGGCTTTGCGCGGCCGTCCCGGCTATCCCGACGCGTTGATGGATGCCGCCGGCGCGCAGTTGCAGCGCCCGATTGATGCCGACCGGATTGCCGATCAGATTGCTGCATTTTTCGCCCTATCCAGAGCTAAGTAATTTTCTGCCGATTTGGGCAAAATACGCGGGCCTGCTCTCGCTTTTGTTACAAATATGATTTACGGTTTTCCCGAATGTATAATTCGGAAAAGGTGAAACATGGCCCTCGCACCGAACGTCTATGACGCGGAACCGATCCCCGAGCAAGCTCGTGCGGAAATTGACAAGCTACTGAAATCCGGTGATCTTTTCAGATATACGGCACCTCAAGACGCGCCTGTCACCCTGCTAGAGCAGGAATTTGCAGACGTCATGGGGGCGCGGTTCGCGCTTGCAGTTTCATCCTGTTCGGCAGCCCTTTTCCTTTCGTTAAAGGCGCTCGATCTGCCCCGCGATGCACATGTTCTGGTCCCGGCGTTTACCTTTGCCGCCGTGCCCTCGGCCGTTGTGCACGCCGAATGCACCCCGGTTCTGGTCGAAGTGGGCGACAATTACCGCGTTGATATGGCCGATTTTGAGGCCAAGCTGACCGGTGAAATCAAGGCCATCATCATCAGCCATATGCGCGGCCATACCTCTGATATGGACGCGATCATGGCGCTGGCAGATGCGCGCG
>JAHRVD010000166.1 GCA_019090845.1 Marinosulfonomonas sp. | reverse complement strand
TCAGGATGGGAATCCGGATCAATCCATTGCGTCGCAGGACATAACCCATTGCAAGATAGGTCGCCCATAATTGCAGCAGCCGCGCGCCCTCTTCGGCCCAGGTTGTCGGCGCAAAAAACACATATCGCGCGACGACTTCATAGGAAATCATCAGACCTATGATGAAAAACAAACCAGTCGCAATCTGGCCGAATTTGTCGGAAATACCGTCAACGACTCGAAGCATCAGACACCCGGAAATTAAATTGAATTCAGTTAGTGGACGTCTGGCGGATCAAAGGAACGACCCGCCAAACGGTAATGATTTTGCCGAAAGCTAGCCTATTTGCCGATTGCTTCCAGAACCTTCTGACCAAGCTCACCCGAGTTTGCAAGATAGGCGTCAACCACCGGCTGCGCTGCGGCTTTCCATGCTGCGCGGTCTTCGGCAGTCATCGCGACCACTTCCTTACCCTGGGCAACCGTATCCGCAGCCGCGTCCTCTTCAACAAGGGCGATGGATGCCCGCAGATTTGCTTCTGAAATCTGACCACATTCAGTCATCGCAGCCTGTTCGTCTGCAGAAAGTGTGCCCCAGACCCCGTCGTTGATCAGCATCAGGAATTCGATCTTCGCATGCTCGGAACGGGTCACAACGTCCATGACTTCATAAAGCTTACGCGATTTAACCGAACCAATACCGGTCATTCCCGCGTCAACTGTTCCACGCTGGTAAGCCAGAAACTGCTCAGAGCCGGATGTCAGCGTTGGCGCACCACCAAGAGCGGTCACGAAATCACCAAGCGTTTTTCCGAAGACCCGGACTTTCATTCCTTTAACGTCAGCCGGCTTACGGATCGGGTTGTCCTTTTTCGAAAGGAACACAGCCGTACCATAGTCCATCCAGTAAATTGGACGTGCGCCGGTTTTGGTCAGCTCGCCGTCAAGCAGTGTGCGCAGGGCAGCGCCGGGGGCCAGCATTCCAATGATTTCTTCGCGCGAACCCATGGCGAACGGAACATAAAGAATCTCGATCGCGGGAATGGTTCCGGCAAAACGTGCTGTCGTGGTCATGCCCATATCAATAGCGCCGGATGAAACCGCCTGTGGAACTTCCTTGTCGCGATAAAGCTGCGCCGAGTCATAAATCTCGATAGTGATGTCGGTCTTGTCGGCGACACATTGGCCAAATTCAGCTGCGTTCAATGTAGCAAAGTTCTTTGCTGGCAACTGTGTGGTAAACCGCAATGTTCTTTCTGCGGCCGTTGCAGACACGCCCATGGTAAGCGCAAGAGCGCAGGCACCGATTGATGTCAGCAGACCTTTGTTAATTTTCTTTATCGTCATTCGTTTTCCTCCCAAAAAAATCATTTCACGGTGAGATACATTGGCGCCGGGATCGATCTGTTCGATACCGTGCGCGCCAGCCCTCCCAAGTTGACACCCGTTTAAATAGCACGAACAAACATAGGCGTCTACTTTTTTGAAACGCATTTCAAAATTCGACTTTTCAAACACAGATGTGTGAAAAGCGGGTTGTGTTTTGTGGCGGCAAAGGCCCAGACTGACAATGGGAACTGTATGCTGCAGCCAAGTAATATTCGTTCATGCGCCCGGAAAACGCTAGACGCTGCAACCCGGCGGAAAGACCCCGCGTCAATTCGGCCAAGACAATAGCTGCAACGATAGTGTTAACTTAAGATCAAAGCCGCAGTCGCGCGAGCAAACCGAAGGAAAGTCCGAGAAATGGCAAATGATACATTCACGATAGCACCGATGTCAGGGGCAATCGGCGCGGAAATCCTTGGGATCGACCTAGCGGCGCCGATCAGCGATCAGACGATTGCTGAGATTCGCAAAGCGCAAAACGACAATCTGGTAATATTTTTCCGCGATCAGGATATCACCCCTGCACAACATCTGGGTTTTGCTCAACGATTTGGCGAGGTGGTTGAATACCCTCTGGTCAAAGGGCTTGATGATTACCCGCAAATCGCTCCGGTCATAAAGCTGGAACATGAGACCGTTAATTTCGGCGGCGTCTGGCATTCCGACACGGCCTACCTGCCTGCCCCGCCAAAAAGTACAATGCTTGTCGCGCGCGAACTTCCGCCCTACGGCGGTGATACGCTATTTTCGAATATGTACTTGGCATATGAGACGTTGTCTGATGGCATGAAATCCCTTTTGGATGGCTTGCGGGCCGTCAACTCAACCAAAAAGGCCGATGCCTCGGCAACCCGCGAAGATCGGTTGAAGACAGGGGCAAAAGAGGGTTCGGATGATGAGATTGCCTCGGCCCACCCGGTTGTCCGCACGCACCCCGAAACCGGGCGAAAAATCCTCTATGTGAACGCTGGCCACACGACCCGGTTTGACAACATGACAGAAGCCGAAAGCGCGCCAATTCTAAACTATCTTTTTGCACATCAAATTCGTCCGGAATTCACCTGCCGCTTCCGTTGGCACCCCGGTTCGATAGCGTTCTGGGATAACCGCGCGGCGCAGCACAACCCGATCAACGACTATCATGGGCACAAACGGGTTATGCACAGAATCACGCTTGCCGGTGAAGTTCCCAGCTAAGTTTCTGCTGGCATTTTACCCATCGATTTTCAGGCGTGCGCGCATATCCGCATCCACCGTTTGCGGTTGGCCAATGACATCACCGATCGCCAGCTTCAGGTCGGAAAACACCATCGGCGACCCAAGCAAGGGCCAACGCAGGCCGTCTGGACCATCATGCATTTGCATAAGCGATCGCGCTTTTGTTTGCGGGTGGTCCAGCATGTCGGCAATTGACTGAACGGGAACCGAAACGAGCCCGCTGTCAGCGAGCTTTGCAGTCGCTTGTGCCCGGGTCAGGCCATTCCATTGAACCTGTGGAATTTTTGCTTGCAGATGTTCGGGTGCGCCAGCAACGCAAATATACCCGTCCGCGCAGTCCAACATCTGGTTTTGCCGCACCGCATCCGGCTCATCGTTCCATAGCGAAGCGGTCATCCACACGGCAATGTCCTGCATCGACAGGTCCAGAAAATCACCTTTCCCCGTGCGCTCGCGACTGCGCAAAGCGGTGAGAACAAAGAACAAGCCAACTTCGCCACCCATGAAATCACAGGCAGATACGCCTGCTTTTAGCGGCGTACCTTGTGACGAATTCGCATTCATCAATCCGGCCATTGCCTGAACCACCGTGTCAAAGGCCGGTCGTTCCTCATAGGCTGAATCAGCCCCAAACCCGGAAATTGCGCAATAGATCAGGCGTGGGTTGATCGAAGATATTTTTTCCCAGTCAAATCCACGCCGCGCCAGTGACCCGGGTTTCAGGTTTTCCAGAAAGATGTCGGCGCTTTCCAGTAAATGGGTAAATATTTCCTGACCTTCATCGCTTTGCAGATCGACTGCAATGCTGGTTTTTCCCGCATTGCTCATCACAAAAAAGTAGCTCAGATCACCGTTATGGGGCAGCCATTCACGCGCAGCGTCGCCAGCAGGCGGCTCAACCTTGATGACCTCTGCACCCAGTGTTGCAAGATGTTTTGTGGACAAGGGTGCCGTGGTATATTGTCCAATCTCAAGAACCCGAACGCCCTTTAACGGTAGGGCCATGTCGCCATCACTCCGTTCCTCGGCTGAAAAACCTGGGTTCCTGGCAATAAAATCTTCGACAAAGGAATGTGCTTCGTCGCGTTCAGGAATAAAGTCAGGCACACGTCCATCGCCGGAAACCGCCTTCAAAACGGCACCGGGAATGCGCACGTCACCGGGCGTGCTGTGATCGGGCACATGGCGGATCATCGAACGGTGGCGCAGGTTTGGATCCTGATCGCCATCTTCCATTCGCAGAATCGGCCCGCAGGCAATATTTGCCGCCATCAGAATTTCGACGGCTTGGGAAACACTGTGGCGGCCAACCCAGTCTTGCACAATCTGGTTCACTTCATCGCGGTTTTCCATCCGGCCGGGCAGGTCTGCGAATTTGGGGTCATCGGCAAACTGCGGCACACCCATCACATTGCAAAGCCGTTGCCACGGCGGGTTAGAAGCCGAGCACAAAAGCAACCAACCGTCAGACGCCTGAAATGCATTCCAGGGAGCGCACATCGCATGTTGGTTGCCGACACGCATCGGGGCTTTGCCGCCAAAATGGGCTGGCAGGAATGTGGCCAAAGAATTTACGCCGGCATCATACAAAGCCATGTCGATGGTTTGGTTCTTGCCCGTCTGATCGCGCGAAGCTATCGCAGCAATGATAGCAGAAGCGCCATAAACGCCGGTCGAATATTCAAGCAGCGGCACTCGCAAAGTCACCGGCGGCCCGTCAGCAAAACCCGTCGTGTGCGCGACCCCCGACATTGCCTGCACCAGTGCATCATCCAATGGCTGACCAGCCATCGGGCCAACTTTGCCAAATGCGGTGAAATCGCAAAAAATGGCAGCGCCCTGACATTTGCTGACAAGGTCCTGCCAGGGGGCTGGATCAACATCGCTGGACAGCAGGACAATATCGGCGGAATGAATCAGGCTGGTCAATGTTTCCCTGTCATCCTTTTCGCCGGGATCAGCAAGAATGCAGTGTTTTCCTGATGCGTAGAGCCTGCGGTTTGCCCATTTATTCGTCGTCAAAATCTCTGGCGGTTCAACAAAGAAAACATCCGCGCCCGCCTCTGCCAGAAGCGAACCGCAGACACCCACGGAAATCCTGCTGCCAATTTCAACAACGCTGATGCCGGTCAGGTATTGGGTTGCGGAGTGTGTGTTGGTCTGAATCATTCAAATGCTCGTTCAGTTTGGTTCCACTGCGCGGTGGCCCGTCAATAACAGATTGTCGGCACCGGTTTCGGGAACGATGCAGGGTTTCAAAGTCGGGGTCCGGCTAAAGGCATAGGGCGCCGAGATAATGGCGTTCCCACCCCTGTTTTCGTGCTCGTGGACCAGCAGCCCGCTGCGCTTGGCAACACTCAAGTCATAAACTTCATCCAGTTCCAGTATTTTTGTCGCCCGGACATCTGCGGCAGCCAGCCTTTCAACCACAACGTCACCGCGTTGGGATTTGGCCCATGTCACGTCCATATCTGCGGCCTCACCCATCGCGACAACCCAGCCGTCTGATGCCTGCACGATTGTGTTGGGCGGCAAAACCGGATCGTCGCCGGGCCAGCTAAGCTCACCCATCCAAGCCACGGTATCATACATCGCAATGTCCAGAATGACGCCCGTTCCGGTTTTTTGAACTTGGCGTAGGGCGGCGATAATTTCCAGCGGTGCCATATGCGCCGCTGCCAGATCGGCGAATGAAAACCCGCCCTTTATCGGCCCGGTGTCAGACGCGATCCGGGCAATAACGCCTGCTTCGGCCTGAATGACGGTGTCCAATGCGGGCCGGTCAGAGCCGCTAAATCCGTATCCTGAAATGCCGCAATAGATCAGACAGGGATTGATTTTCAACAGCTCATCCGCACCCAGCCCCATCCTGTCCAGCGCACCCGCCTTTAGATTGAACAGCAGGACATCGGAGGTTTTGACAAGGTCCAGAAAGGTCGCCTTCCCCTGCTCGGAACGAAGATCAAGAACGACCGATTTCTTGCCGGCATTGTAGTTGGCAAAGTAGCAAGAAACACCATCCACCAGCGGTTGCCACAAACGGGAATCTTCGCCGCCAGGGCCTTCGATCTTCACAATGTCAGCGCCAAGATTTCCAAGAAATCGCCCAGCCAGCGGCCCGGCGGTATAGGGCCCAAGCTCGAGAACCTTGATCCCGGCCAAAGGCATCGCTGGCGGATCAGACCGGGTGCTCTGTGTTTTTGGAACCTCGGAAGTTACCGCTCCCAGCGCTCTGCTGCGACGGCACGGAATAGGCTTGCCCGCCTTCGCAATCGAGCGTGTTTGCGCAACAACACCGCAGGGTATGCCACGTTCACGCAATTTCGCCAGCGCGTCGTCGGTCGTTTCGGAACGCGCCCATCTGCCAACCAGTTGATCCACCTTCTCCACATTGGCAATGCGGGATGCAGCAAGGGCAAATTCAGGATCATTGGCCAGCTCCGGGCGACCCATTATCGTTGTCAGGTCCAGCCAGTTGCCATTGCTCGTGGTGCAAAGAATGACGCAACCATCGCTGGTCTGGTAGGCGTTCCACGGGGACACCAGCGGATGCCGGCACCCGTTGCGAAACCCGCGGGTCTTGCCGCTCAGCACTTTACCAAGAAAAGTTCCGGTGAGGGAAAAACAGGTTTCAAACACTGCCATATCCAGCAGTTGCCCAAGACCTGACGCCTCTTTTACACGTAGCGCTGCCACCACTGCTGTGGCCGCGTTAAGGCCGGTGAACACTTCAAGTATTGGCAGGTCTACGATGGCCGGCTTGCCTGTCGTGTCACCGGTGGTTGCCAACAAGCCGCTGATAGCCTGCATTTCAACTTCGCCCGGATCGACGATTGGTGGATCAGTAGTTTCCAGCCCGAAAGGAGACATCGCGCAGACAATCAGGCGGTTCGTATCCAGCCCTTGAAATGTCGCGTCGGCCTGTGCAATTCCGTCCGCGCCGATGGCCGGCGTTACGATGACGACCGTGGCAGTGGAGACCAACGCTTGCCATTGATCAGCAAAATCAGCGGAAGTGCTGTCCAGCTGTATCTGTGCGCCATTTGTTGCAGTGAACGGATGATCCCGCCATTCGGCGGGTTCGTTTGCAAGCGGATCTCCAACGACAGAGACACGGATTATTTCGGCACCCAGATCCTCCAGCCGCCCGGCGCAAACGGTGCCGGCCAAACGGCCGACACGCTCGATGACTTTCACACCAGCAAGTGATCTTTCTTGCGCCAAAGGTATCCTCCCCAACAGACCCTAGCGGAAAGCGTCAATTCCTGCCAGTTCACGTCCCTGGATCAATGCAAGGATACCATTTGCTCCATCTGGAATTGGCAACATGCGAACATCGCGATAAAGTTGCTCCAGTCCGGTTTCTTCGGCCACACCCATTGCACCATGCACCTGAATGGCCTCGGAAATTGCGGTTTCACAGGCAGTTGTCGCATAGCGCTTGGCCATTGCCGAGGTACCGTTGGCTCGCTCGCCGTTGTCCATCGCATTCAGGGCCGAATAGCAAAGCAAGCGGCTGGTGACGATCGCCGTTTCAATGTCGGCCAGTTGTTTCTGCACCAGTTGGTGGCCGCCGATGAATTTGCCAAACTGCTTGCGAACGCCGGCATATTCGACAGCCGCCTCAAACGCCTTTTGCGCAAGATGAACCGCCGCAAGACCGACCAGTGGGCGGTTGCCGTTCCACGTCAGTGTCAACAGACGCGCGGCGTCACCCGAGGCCCCGAGCGAATTTACCTTTGGCACCCGGCAATTGTCATAGACAATCTCGCCCAGATGCCCCTGACGCAGGCCAAGGCACGGGATTTCGCGGGTTTGCACACCGGCAGTTTCGCGTTCAACCACGATGCGACGCAGCTTGCTGTTGCCCCGTTCATCTTTGCCTTCTGAACATGTGGTGTTGAAGATATCGGCAATACCGGCATTCGTAATCCAGATTTTGGCGCCGTTTATGACCAGCTCATCACCGTCTTCTTTCACGGTAGTTTGGACTTCACGTGGGTTCGACCCCACATTGGGCTCGGTCGTTCCCGTACAACAGATTTTTGTGCCTGCCAAAATACCCGGCAGGAACATCTCTTTCTGCTCAGGCGTGCTTTCGGCAAAGATACGCGCGGCAGTGCATTCCTGTGCCAAAATCGACATCGAAACAACTGGCGGCAGAATTTCAAACATAAAGCCGTAATCGAGCATTTTCAGCCCGGCGCCGCCGTCTTTTTCGGGCAGACGCGGGGCCATAAGACCCATTTGGGCGAGCGCCTTATAAATCTTCAACATTGCCTCTTTGGGCAAAGGTTTGGACGCATCATGTTTAGCAAGGATCGGGTCAACGTCCCGCTCGACCATTGTCTTGGTTGCGTCGCGAATAAGCTCTTGTTCAGAAGTAAACTTGAAGTCCATTACACTTTTTTCCTCATGGCATTACAAAGCCGCCGTTAACGCTTAAGACCTGTCCGGTCACCCAGGACGCCTGATCGGAGGCCAGATAGGTGATCATGTTGGCATGGTCTTCAGGCAGTCCGATACGGCGGGCGGGATACATGCGCAAAACCTTTTTGGTTCGCGCCGCATAGCGCTCTTCGCCGATCGCTTCTTTTGTCTGTTTTTCGCGCGCCTGACGTAGTTCGGTGTCAGTCGCACCCGGTGAAACCACGTTCAGCGTCACCCCATCCGGGCCAACCTCTTGGGCGACGGATTTGATCAGGGCGATCACACCGCCCTTGGCGGCCGCATAATAGGACAGGCGAGCCTGGCCGACGCGGGCAGAATCCGATGCCATGCAAATGATGCGGCCAAACTTGCGCTCTACCATACCCGGCAGAACTGCGTGCATCACATTCAGCGGGCCATAAAGGCAGACATCAATAATGCGTTTCCAGTCCTTGGGGCCGGAATCAAGGAACAGTTTGTCATCAAGCAAGGCCGCCGAAACGACTACGATGTCCGGTGCACCCAGACGATCTGTTACGGTTTGGATCATCGCTTCCACGCTTTCAAGCGAACTGATATCCGCCTGCACGCCAAGTTTTTGACTGTCATCACCATCAAGACGGTCGGCGGCGGCATGGGCAGCCTCGCCGTTGATATCTGCCACGGCCACTTTTGCCCCTGAATTTCTTAGCTCATTCGCGGTGGCAAAACCGATGCCCTGGGCCGCCCCGACGATCAGGGCAACCTTTCCGTCAAATTCAATTTGCATGGTTTTCTCCTGTAGTAATCCGATTATCGGTGCAGAGCCCACCCTGCGTAAAACTTAGTGTACCCGTAACCGCATGGGACCGACCAGACACACATTCCAGTAGACGGGACATGTTTCATTATGTATGTCTAACGAGAGTTTGAATGTCAAACGGGATATTTGGTCGTGGCAGCACCTGCGTCGTCAATATAAATTGCAGTTGACCGGCCCAAAAACTACGCAATACGCTTCATGACGATTATGCCTGTAACCACTTTGGAGGCGAAAAGGTTAAACCATTGAATACACTCACAGATAGCAAATCCCCGCACGTGTCACTTTTGGATATTCTTGGTCAATCTGATCAGGATCCCAGCGATCTACCGTTGGATGGCATCCTGATCGCGGATTTCAGCAGACTACTGCCCGGCCCCTGGTGCACGCAGATGCTTTGCGATCTTGGTGCGACGGTAATCAAGGTCGAGCGACCCGGCAGCGGCGATATGAGCCGTGCCAATCCGCCTGCATTTGGCAAACGCAGCGTGTATTTTAACAGCGTCAACGGCGGTAAACACAGTATAACGGTTGATCTGGCAACGGCTGATGGTCAACAGATTGCGCATAAGCTGATCGAACAGGCAGACGTAATGGTCGAATCCTTTCGCCCCGGCGTCGCCAAGAAACTGAATATTGATTTTGAACAGGCCAAAGCGCTGAACCCGGCGCTGGTCTATTGCTCAATTACCGGTTTTGGTCAAACCGGACCACTAGCCCATATCTCCGGCCACGACCTGGTTATTCAGGCGCTGTCCGGCTTTGCCGGGCTATCGGCGCAACCGGGAATGGCACCCGATGTTCCGGGGTTTCAGGCGGCAGATTATGCAGGGGCGACGATGGCGGTTATCGGCATTCTTTCAGCGCTGATGAAACGCGAGAAAACCGGTAAGGGCAGCAATCTTGATATTGCGATGTTTGATAGCCTGTTTGCTATGTGTAACATCGCGCTGACCGGTGCAATGTCACGCCATGCGGGCAATACCGGTAAACCAGCGATCGAGGTTTGGGGCGGCAACCCGCGTTATGCGACCTACCTTACGGCCGACAACAAGGCGGTCGCAGTTGCATTGCTTGAAAAGCGCCTTTGGGTGAATTTTTGCAACGCTATCGAACGTCCTGATCTGATAGACGACGATGAAAGCCTTGAGGATCGCCATAGCGACCACGGCCACAAGGCCGAGGATTACCGGGAAGCAATCGCCGCGTGCTGTCGCGCCAAAAACCGCGACGAGCTAATCGACGAGATGACCCGCAAAGGGGTCCCGATGAGCCCAATCTATTCCCCTGACGAAGCGTTAAACTCCGAAAACGTAGCGGGAAGAGGGCTTATTGAAATTGCCGAGCATCCGGAAGAAGGTGATATTCCGCAATTTGTTAATCCGCTGGCCCTTTCAGGGTTGGCCTTGAAACATCGTTCGCCGGCGCCCGACGTCGGTGAGTCAAGCGAAGCGGTTCTGAAGGGCCTTGGGTTTGACAAGGAAACCATGGACCGCTTTCACAAAAATGGAGTGATATGATCGCCATGCCAAATCTGGAAAACGCCAACACACTTTCGCAATATGTATCTTCAACAACGGAACGACAATTGCCGCCTGATGTGCTTGATGCGGCGCGCATGTGCCTTGCCGACTGGCTTGGCGTACTTGTCGGGGCCCATGCACAGGGCGCCGGGATCGTGGCGCGCAAAGTAGCAAGCAGTTGGAACGCACCGGGCAATGCGCCGGTTTTTCAGAATGGCAGGCAATCGCCACTGGCCTCGGCATTGGTAAACGGCACCTTCGCCCATTGCCTTGATTATGACGACACCCATCTGGGCTGCCTTGCCCATCTAAGCGGTCCGACATGGGCAGCGACGCTTGCTATGGCCTCGGAACTTGGAAGCTCGGACATGCATGCCCTGAAAGCATTTGTGACCGGGTTTGAAACCGGCGCAAAACTGGGTGGGCAGGACTTTGGCGAGACCGCCAACAAACGTGGTTTCCATTCAACATCTGTTCTGGGACGGTTTTCGGCGGCAGCGTCGGTCAGCAGCCTGATGGAGCTGAGCGAAGAGCAGATTGTGAATGCAATGGGTGTCGCGGCAACCACGGCAGGCGGTCTGGTAGCTTCGTTTGGAACGATGGGAAAACCCTTTCACGCAGGCAAGGCCGCGATGGATGGAATTCTTGCCGCACAGATGGCCGCTGGCGGCTTTGAAGCGGCGAAGGATTTGCTGGAAACGGACGGCGACACACTGGCGTCGGCCTTTATTCAGGATAGCGAGGTCAGGATTTCAAAGCTGGACTTTGGCGGCGACTGGGAAATCCACAACAACACATTCAAACCCTATGCGGCTTGCCTGCTTGTCCATCCGACGGTGGAAAGCGCGCGCGACATCGGCAGTCAAATTGCCGGGCGTAAGCTGCGTTCGGTCACTGCAAAGATCAATCCGATGGTTCTGCGCTTTGCCGCCAAGACCGAAGTCAACGAGCCACTGGAAGGCAAATTTTCGGTTGCATATTGCGCGGCTCTGGGCTTGTGCGGCTTTGATGCATCCGAGCAGGATTTCACCCAGGAGCGCCTTGATAATCAAGACGTCAAGACAGTCTTTGATTTGGTTGACGTTGTCACAGACGAAAGTTTGACGACGACCGCTGCCTCGATGACTGTTTCATTCGAGGATGGCTCAGACTTAACTGTGGACACGCCGCTGGCGCGCGGCAACCCCGGAAATCCAATTGGATGGGACGGGATGGAACGCAAGTTCATGTCGCTGGTTGAACCCGTATATGGTGCGCAATCAGAGACGATGTTCAAGCTTGCCCGCGAGGCAGGTGAAGGCGACGGCCTGACACAAATTGCGAGCATGTTGGCAGACAAAAAGTTCCACTAATTTCTGATATTGTCGATTTTGGATTTGAATTTTGAACGGGCGGGGAAAACATGAGCTCTGAACTATTTTCACCATTTCGCATGAATGGCGTAACGCTGGATAACCGGATCGTCGTCTCACCTATGGGGCAATATTCCGGCGACGGGCAAGGCAGCGCAACCGACTGGCATACAATGCACTTGGGCAATTTGGCCGTGTCAGGCGCAGGTCTTGTCATCATCGAGGCCGCCGCAGTGGAACCGCAGGGCCGTGTCAGCCCAATTGATCTAGGTATCTGGTCGGACGCGAATGCTGCTGCACTGGAACGCGTGCTTGGATTTTGTCGCAAACACAGCGATTGCAAATGGGGAATGCAGATTGCCCATGGCGGACGCAAAGGTGGTGTTTCGCCAGCTTGGAAAGGGCAAAAGCCGCTGGCGGAAAAAGATGGCGGTTGGACGCCTGTCAGCGCCTCAGGAATGACCTACCCGGGTCGCGAGCAACCGATTGCGCTCGACAGCGAAGGGTTAACCCGGGTGCGCGACGCTTTTGTAGCGGCGGCGGTGCGGGCGCGCGATCTTGGGGTTGATGTGCTTGAGGTTCATAATGCCCATGGCTACCTGTTGCACTGTTTCCTGACGCCTTTTGCCAACAATCGAAACGATGAATACGGCGGTGATCGCGAGGGGCGGATGCGCTTCCCGCTCGAGGTTTTCGCGGCCGTGCGAGAGGTCTGGCCTGCCGACCGGGTTCTGGGGGTGCGTATTTCCGCAACAGACTGGGCCGAGGGTGGTTGGGACCTAGAAGATTCCATCGTGTTTTCACAGCGCCTAAAGGACATGGGCTGCGACTACATCACTGCTTCAAGTGGTGGTTCAACGCCGGATCAGGACATTCCCATTGGCCCCGGCTATCAGATGCCACTGGCAGAGGGTATCCGCCGAGAAGTAGACATTGCCGTAATGGGCGTTGGCCTGATTACCGAGCCCGCGCAGGCCGAAAAAATCATCGCAGACGGTCAGGCTGACCTTGTCGCGCTTGGTCGGGGGATGCTGTTTAATCCGCGTTGGCCGTGGCATGCAGCACTTGAACTTGGCGGCAAGATCACAATCCCCAGAGAATACGAGCGTTGCCATCCCGATATGCGCAGCGGTGATTTTCTGAAACCGCGCATGGACAACTGAAACGACCCGCGCCACTGGCTGGCGCGGGCCGGTTAATCATTTAGCAGCTTTGCTTTTCTTCAAAACGCCGCGGAAATCCGGTTTGCGTTTTTCGCGAAATGCGTTGCCGCCTTCTTTGGCCTCGTCGGTTGCATAATAATGCGCGACCGTCTGAAAGCCCATGTTGGCGATACCCTTGATATTCTCAGTATCGGCATTGAAAGACCGCTTAGCGATGGCAATAGCGGTTGGGCTGCGCTCAACTATTTCGGCGCACCATGCATCTACTTCGGCGTCCAGATCAGCCTCGGGGACGACCTTGTTGACCAATCCCATCTCCAGCGCTTCTTGCGCGGTATAGCGCCGGCACATATACCAAATTTCGCGCGCCTTCTTTTCGCCCACGATGCGCGAAAGGTATGCGGTGCCAAAACCCGGATCAACGGAGCCGACTTTGGGACCAACCTGCCCGAAAACTGATTTGTCCGACGCAATCGTCATATCACAGATCGTCGCCATGACATTGCCGCCGCCAATGGCGAACCCGTTCACCTTGGCAATCACCGGCTTGGGCGCATCGCGGATAAGCGAATGAATTTCTTCGACCGGAACCCCAAGAACGCCCTGCACACCGCGCCCGGATTTCTTGTCACCAGAATCGCCACCAACACCAAACGCACGACCGCCAGCACCGGTGATAACGATGACTGCAACGTCGTCATCCCAGGATGCTTTGGTCAGAGCGTCGATCATCTCGAAATAAGTGTTCACACGAAACGCATTCATGCGTTCGGGGCGGTTAATTGTGATCGTAGCCGCGTTATCTTTCACTTCGTAAAGCAGATCTTCGTAGTCCATCCTCATATTCCTTTCCGGTTTTCGACGGCAGCGCATGGCCGATTGTTTTCAACTTTAGTTATTACCAAAGTCCGCTCCGTTCCACAACGTGAAACGCGTATCATTAATTTGACAACGCCATGGAATGCTTTCACTATCGCCAGATGCGAACCGCGCCTTCGGGCTGGATTTTCCTGAGGAGGAATTTCATTGGACCACCCAGACATTGACCGGCCTGACCCGGCGCTGATGGGGCGTATTGCCCCGATCGCCACCAGCACATTCGCCAATGCGTTTGATAAATGCCGGCTGTTTCACAGCGTGATGGCGGGTATTCCCGCTGTAGCTCCCGGTTTTGCCCTAAGCGGGCCTGCGGTTACGGTAAAGCTATCGGTTGGTGAGCCGAGAACATACACATCCGAGGATTTCGCCGTTGGTGCCATGATCGACGCTGCCAAACGCGGCGATGTTATCGTGATTGACGGGGGCGGAAGTCGCTATTCCACTTGGGGCGGCATGGCGAGTTTTGCTGCCAAGATGAAGGGTGTTGCGGGTATCGTGGTGGATGGTGCAGCGCGCGATCTGGAAGAAATGGTTGAATTCGATTTTGCCGTGTTCAGCCGCCATATGGTTCCCACAACCGGGCGCACACGGCTAAAGGTCGAGGCGATCAACGTGCCGGTTCGCGTCGGCGGGATCGACGTAAACCCCGGCGATATTATCGTCGGGGACGGCACTGGCGTTATCGCGATTCCAAAGGCGCGCGCCCAAGAGGTGACCAGCTTTGCCGAGAAATGCCAGCTTGATGATAACGCCGCTATGGAAGACATGAAAAACGGGCTGACATTCAGTCAGGCAATGGCCAAATACAGGAATATCTGAAATGACCGAACCGACACTTGCGCAAGCCCTCACCGAGGGCTTTCAGCGCCATAATATCAAACGTATTTTCGGGGTTCCCGGTGGCGGTTCTGCCCTGCCAATCATCGACGCTGCACGCGAGCTTGGTATTGATTTCATTTTGACACGCAGTGAAATGTCGGCCTCGATCATGGCAGCCGTAACGGGTGAAATTTCCGGCGCGCCGGGGGTTGTTCTTGCCTGTCTGGGGCCGGGCGCATCCAGCCTTGCAACCGGCACAGCCTATGCCAGCCTAGAGCAGGCACCGATGCTGGTGCTAACCGATGGTCCGGCGGCGTCGCTGCACCAGCGTTATGACCAGAACGCGCTGTTTGCACCGATCACCAAGCATCAGGGAAGGTTCTCGCCCGAGGGGGCTGTGGGCGATGTCGAAGATGTTCTGAGCCTGACAAATGACGCACCACTTGGACCTGTGCAGATGAACATAAATGCGGCTGGGGCTATCACCCAAGTTAGCGATGGCAACGCTCAGGTCGCCAGAGTGGCGCGCGTCATTTCGCCCGACAGTTCGATTGATGATGCGCGCAAGCTGCTTGAAAACAGCCGCAAACCCGTTCTTTTGGTCGGGCTTGAGGCACGTTACGCTGACGCCCCACAAGCGGCACTGCGCCTTGCCGAGGCGATGAACTGCCCGGTCCTGTCAACATACAAAG
>JAHRVD010000165.1 GCA_019090845.1 Marinosulfonomonas sp. | reverse complement strand
GTTCGAAAACCCTCACAAAACGCCTTCAGGGAAAATATGCCCGTCCGGCCCAAGCGGCAGCTCGGTTTGCCAGAATACATCCTGCATCCTCAGCTCTCGGTAAAGATGGGGGAACAGATCGCCGCCGCGCGAGGTTTCCCATTTCAGCGCGTCGCCAAGTTCGTCGGAATCCAAAACCAGCAGGATCAGCCCTTCTTCACCGGCAAAATACTTTTCACAGGTTTGTGCAACCTGCTTTCCTGTCGAAAAATGCACAAAGCGATCAGCCACATCAATTGGCGCGCCCAGGGTCTGGCCTGTGTCACGCAAAACGGCCCACTCGTCGGCCCGGAAAATCTTGTAGATCAACATTAAGGTTTCAATGCCTTTAACCCAATTGTTCGTCAAGCAATTGACCGTCACCAAAATTTTGTGATGCGACATTAGTGAAACTATGTCGGTTACCTTTGACTCTGCGCCCAAGGCTTGCCAATCTGCCAACATGTACCAATAGGGGGGTTTTACTATGTTTATACGCATCCTGACATCAGCAGCCGCGCTTGCGCTTTCGGGCACAATGGCGCTGGCCGACTATTCAATTACAATTCTGCACACCAACGATTTCCATGCTCGGTTCGAGCCGATTTCAAAATATGACTCGCCTTGTTCGTCCGAGAACAATGCCGAGGGCAAATGTTTCGGCGGCACCGCACGTCTTACAACCGCCATCGCGGCAGCCAAGGCACGCACCAACAACTACATCCTTGTGGATGGCGGCGACCAGTTTCAGGGCACGCTGTTTTACACCTATTACAAAGGTGCGCTCGCGGCGGAAATGATGAACAAGCTCGGCTATGACGCCATGACCGTGGGTAACCACGAATTTGACGACGGCCCCGAAGTTCTGCGCGGCTTCATGGACACCATCAACTTTCCGATCCTGATGTCCAATGCGGATGTTTCAGGCGAAGCATTGCTGGCCGGCAAGCTGGCTAAATCGACAATCATTGAACGTGGCGGCGAAAAGCTGGGCCTGATTGGTCTGACGCCACAGGATACAGATGATCTGGCGTCGCCGGGACCGAATGTGATCTTTACCGATCCGGTCGGTGCCGTTCAGGGCGAAGTTGACAAGCTGACGGCTGCGGGCGTGAACAAGATCGTCGTTCTGTCGCACTCGGGTCTGAATGTCGACAAACGCGTTGCGGCTGAAACAACCGGCGTTGACGTGATCGTCGGTGGCCATGATAACAGCCTGCTGTCCAACACCAACGAGCGCGCCAAAGGGCCTTATCCGGTCATGGTTGGCAGCACTGCAATCGTACAGGCTTATGCTTTCGGAAAATACCTTGGTGAGCTGAACGTCACATTCGACGATGCCGGCAATATCACAGAGGCTGTTGGCGAGCCAGTCCTGATGGATGCATCTGTTGGTGAAGATGCCGCAACTGTCGCACGCATAACCGAGGCGGCTGCTCCGCTTGAGGAGATCCGCAATAAGGTTGTAGCCACTGCTGCTGCTGCAATTGACGGTGACCGGGCAAATTGCCGGGCTGTTGAATGCCAGATGGGTAATCTTGTCGCCGATGCGATGCTTGACCGGGTCAAGGATCAGGGCGTGACTATCGCGATTGCAAACGGTGGTGGGCTGCGTTCCTCGATCGATGCGGGCGACGTGACAATGGGCGAGGTGCTTACCGTATTGCCCTTCCAAAACACCCTGTCGACTTTTCAGGTTTCCGGAGCCACCGTTGTTGCCGCACTTGAAAATGGTGTGAGCAAACACGAAGACGTTGCAGGCCGGTTCCCTCAGGTTGCCGGTCTGAAGTTTACCTTTGATGTGGCTGCTGAGCCGGGAAGCCGGGTCAGCGATGTGATGGTCATGGAGGGTGGTGCCTTCGCGCCGATTGACCCGGCTAAGATTTACGGCCTTGTGTCAAACAACTTCGTTCGCAACGGCGGCGATGGTTACAAGATGTTCCGCGACGCAGCGAACGTCTATGACTTTGGCCCTGATCTGGCGGACGTAACGGCAGAATACCTTGCAGCGGACGGGCCTTACACGCCATATCTGGATGGCCGTATCACCGCCAAGTAGACAGTTGATCGTATGTAAATTCAGGGCGCCCGGTCATTTGGCCGGGCGTTTTACTTTTGCGGCTCAGACCCACCCGGAGAATACACTTGGACAAAGTTGCCGATCAATACGAAGCATTTCCCTATCCCGCCCGCGATCCGGCGGATGAAAAAACGCGGCTTATTCAGGGCTCGCCGTCTAATATAGTCGAGATCGACCACTTTTTGTTTGGCGGTCAGCGTGACTGGTCACAACCGTTTCGCGCGCTGGTGGCGGGCGGGGGAACCGGTGACGCGCTGATCCAAATGGCGCAAGTGCTGACATCCGCCGGAAAACAATATGAGATTACCTATCTGGACTTGTCCAGTTCATCGCGCAAAATCGCTGAAGAACGCGCGAAGGTGCGCGGCCTAACGGGCATTCGTTTTGTAACTGGCAGCCTGCTGGATGCGCCAGACCTAGGGCCTTTTGACTACATTGATTGTTGCGGTGTTCTGCACCATTTGCCGGACCCAGATGTAGGTTTTGGCGCATTGCGGGGGGCTTTGGCAGAGACAGGCGGTATGGGCATAATGGTCTATGCACCGTATGGGCGTTCCGGGGTTTATCCGTTGCAAGATGGGTTCAACGCTGTGTTTGGGCATCTAGCACCCAATGACAAATTGGCCGCTGCAAAAAAGCTGTTTGAAAAAATTCCCGCCGACCACCCGTTCCGTGCCAATCAGCGGGTGGGGGACCACAACAATAGTGACGCCGGGTTTTACGATTTATTGCTGCATTCTCAGGACCGGGCGTTCAGCGTCCCTGAACTCTATGGTGCGCTGGATCGTGCCGGATTGGAACTGGTGTCGTTTCTGGAACCGGCGCTATACGATCTTTCCCGCCTGTGCGACGTGCCAACAGGAATGGGGGTTCGACAGGCGCAAACGGCAGCCGAACAGTTGCGTGGCACGATGAAGGTCCATGTGTGTTACGTCGCGCCAGCCGGATCCGATACGCAGCCGGCGACCGGGCGCAAAATGACAGCTGTTCCGCATCTTGGCGACACGCCCGTAGCAAAAATTGCGGACGGAATTACCAGAGGCGCGCAGCCGACATTGAAGCTGGGCGGTGAAAAAATAAAATTGGATTTGCCCCGCGAAGTGGCGCCTTTGATTGCTGGTGTGAATGGGCGGCGCACATTGGCCGAGATTGCCAACGCAAGCGGAATGGATCAGATACTTTTTGGCGCGCTGTGGAAAAAGGTCGAGCGTGAATTTGGCAGCTGGGGAAAGCTGCATTATTCCCGGCTGTATCGCTAAGATATGTGCGGACGTTTCGCCCTTACTTTGCCAACCGATGCAATGGCGCAGTTGTTTGGCGCGGCACC
>JAHRVD010000164.1 GCA_019090845.1 Marinosulfonomonas sp. | reverse complement strand
GGGCGGAGAGATTCGAACTCCCGACCCTCTGTTCCCAAAACAGATGCGCTACCAGGCTGCGCTACGCCCCGACGGATGCGTCTTATATGCTCAATTCGCCGATGGAAAGACCTTAGTCGCCGCTACATGGCCAAATTGCGATTTCTTGTGAAAAACTTGGGTGGCGCAGCTGGCTGCCGACCGATATTCCCACCGCCTTGCTCAAACCGGCGTTGATTTCCAACACCGCCAGTACCCCGTTACCGCCATCAATTGTCGTTTCATCCAGTGGTATTGCGTTTTCATGAACGCGGACCACCCGACCCGTTGCATCCAGAAATATCATATCTAGCGCAATAAGCGTGTTGCGCATCCAGAATGCCGCGTGCTGAGGGCGCGGATAAATGAACAGCATGCCTGTGGACATCGCCATCGACTTGCGGTGCATCAGTCCTTGCCCGCGGCTTTTGTCGTCATCGGCAATTTCGACACTAAAACGGGCCGAGCCCCAGTCACCGCGCAAATCCACCCGGTCGTCGGCGCAGTCAGATGCCAGCACTGAACCAGCCAGCCCGGCCAAAAGCACGGCTGTCAGACCGACGCCGTGAATTAATTTTTGAATGCGGAATCCCATGATGTGACCGACGATGCCATACGGCCGCGTTCCCCATCAACTACTTTCAGACCAACCGCTTCGCCCGGTTGCAGATCAGCAAATCCACAACGGCGCAGAACTTCGACATGAACAAATATATCTTCGTCATTGCCAAATACATTGGCAAAGCCAAACCCTTTGGATTTATCAAACCATTTAACCCTAGCAGGTTCGACGTGCACATGCGCGTCGTCTATCAGCGGGGTCGCCGCAGTGGCTTCGTCAAATTCGACGGGCTCAATTTTCGGCGGGTCAATATGGTGCACCGTCAATGCTTGGGTTCCGCGTTCTGTTTCCTGCACAGAAATTTCGATACCCGCGTTGTCGGCAACTGAACTTTGGCCGAAATTTCGCAACACATTTGCGTGCAGCAAAATGTCGGGGCCACCGCCATCGGCGACCACGAATCCAAAACCTTTGGTCGGGTCGAACCATTTTACATGGCCGGTCACCCGATATTCTTCAACAGTGTCGCCCATCTTTCCCACGTTAAGTTAGCTCCGATCCCAAATCCGGTGTGTGACAAAACACGCCCGGGTTTCAAGGGTTTTTTTGGTCCATATTTTCCGTTTGCATTTCACGATGCATAAATATTAGGGGTTCAGTCGCGTTATTTCCCATTTATTTCCGTTGGTTAAGCGGCTCCAACGAAACCGGTCATGTAGACGAAACTCGCCAGCCGACCAGAACTCAATTTCTTGGGGCGTGATCTTATAGCCACCCCAATGCGCCGGGCGGGGCGGTGTTTTGCCGTATTTTTCTTCAGCCTCCCGCACAGCTTTCAACAGATCGCTTTTTTGCAGCAATGGATCTGACTGAGCTGACGCCCATGCGCCAATGCGGCTGCCAAGTGGGCGCGAGTGGTAATATTCATCCGACTCTGCGGCCGAAAGTTTTGCAATATCCCCGCGCACACGAATTTGGCGGGCCAGCGATTTCCAGTGAATGTTCAGCGCAGCCTTACCGGAACCGGCGATTTCTTGCCCTTTGCGACTGTCGTAATTGGTGAAAAACACGAAACCATCGGCCTCAATGTCCTTTATCAGCACAATCCGAACGTCGGGCATTCCATCACCGCCCACGCTGGCCAGTGCGGCAGCGTTCGGGTCTGACATTTCCAGCGGTGTTGCATCTTTCAGCCAGTTTCTTGCGATGCCAAAAGGGTCATCGCCGGCGAAAATACCTTCGCGATCATTCATAATTCACTCCATCTAAAATCGCCTGTAACAACCGTTGCAGCCACTCGCAACATTGACGTCGCGTCCGTTTTCCTTGTAGCAGCAGGCCGATTGTCTTAAACGACCGTTAGTTAACAAAAACGATCCGGTGAGGGCAAGAATGTCGAACAATCTGATGGCGGGCAAGCGTGGCCTGATAATGGGGCTGGCCAACGATAAATCAATCGCATGGGGCATTGCCAAACATTGCGCCGACGCTGGCGCAGAACTCGCATTTTCTTATCAAGGCGAACAGCTGAAAAAGCGTGTTGATCCACTGGCAGCACAGACCGGTTCAAATCTGGTTGTAGAATGTGATGTCAGCGACGAGGCATCACTGGATGCGCTGTTTGCACGGCTAAAGGACGAATGGGGGAACATTGACTTCGTCGTTCATGCCATTGGTTTTTCTGATAAAAATGAACTTCGTGGACGCTACGTAGACACCAGCCGCGCCAATTTCAACATGTCGATGGACATCTCGGTTTATTCCTTCACTGCTGTGTGCCAACGCGCCGCCGCGATGATGAATGAGGGCGGCTCGTTGCTGACACTAACCTATTACGGCGCCGAAAAGGTCATGCCGCATTACAATGTCATGGGGCTGGCCAAGGCCGCGCTTGAGGCTTCGGTGCGTTATATAGCCGAGGATTTGGGCAAAGACGGCATTCGCTGCAACGCTATTTCCGCCGGGCCGATCAAAACGTTGGCGGCATCTGGCATCGGCGATTTTCGCTATATCATGAAGTGGAACCAATATAATTCGCCGCTGCGGCGCAATGTTGACACCGATGATGTGGGCAAATCAGCACTTTATCTGCTGTCTGATCTTGGGTCCGGTGTGACGGGCGAAATATTGCATGTTGATGCGGGCTATCATGCGGTTGGCATGAAGGCCGTGGACGCCCCAGACATAACAACGGTGTAAAAAATGACAGACCGCCTGCCCCACGAAAAAGGATTTCACGT
>JAHRVD010000163.1 GCA_019090845.1 Marinosulfonomonas sp. | reverse complement strand
GTAACGCCCGGTCAGAATGTTCAATGTGCCCTCGGCGTGCGAGGTGTTTAGACCGTCCAGTTTTTCGATCCGCATGTCTGTATAAAGCACGCCGCGTTTGGCCAGATTATTTATCATCTTTGGCGCGTAGCTGTCTTGGGGGATGATCGTTTCTTGCCGTCGGACACCACCGCCAAAACGGATAACTACAACATTCGGACCACTATAGGCTGGTTTTGCAAAGCTGGGTTTGGCCAGTGCCGCGCCAAACATCGCTGCGCCAAGCCCGGTGTGGAATGTGCGTCGGTTTAACATAACCAATCCTAATCACCCCGGTTTTCACTATCACAACAGGGCTAACAAGCAATGAAAGCGGATCGAAACCAGCCAATTTGGGCGGAAAGCCGTCAATTTTGGCCGGAAATCCAATATCTGTGCAGATGTCGCCCATTCTAAACAATGCCAATTTTCTTGTTGTATTGTCATCCATTCAAGCAGCAATACTAACTAAAACCGGCTGATTTCTGGACGGGAAGACCCCGTAGATTTAAGGATTAGTTAAGTAGGCAAAGGGTGCCTGCATTCAAATTTGTATTTTGATCTGAACAGGGTCGCAGGCGAACTTTGCTGCCAAAGCAAAATAAGTCACCAAAATACAGTAACACAGATGGGGCGTATTGTGAAAATTCCATTTATCCTGATTGCCGTGGCCGGCCTAAGCGCATGTGGGGGCAGTGCAACTTCTGTCGGACCACCACCGACAACCCCAATCGCCGGTGGCGTGCCCGGAACTGCGGGTGGCTCAACTGTGACTGGTACCGCGCATGGTGTTGCTGATGGTCTACCGGTAGCAATGACAATTGGCGGCAACACGATTACCGGGCTGGTTCGGGATACGACCTATGACAAAGGTGTTTTGAAGGCATTCGTTCAGGG
Source organism: Marinosulfonomonas sp. (assembly GCA_019090845.1). Lineage (GTDB taxonomy): Bacteria > Pseudomonadota > Alphaproteobacteria > Rhodobacterales > Rhodobacteraceae > NORP110. Next base: position 2,530 of record JAHRVD010000163.1, on the reverse strand, counting down.
CGAAGTTGATCCCATAGCGGGCGGCACATTTTCAAACCGCGAGGCGGGGCACAGCGGTGTCAGCAGCACTGGCGCAATGTCTGCTTCGGTAATGAATACTGATTTTACATCGACCGAAGCCGGGGGCATCCTGCGAGGTGCAAACTATGCACGTGTTTCCGGGGGCACCATGCCAACCACGGGTACCGGTACATTCACAGGTGACTATGCCGGTGGAATGGGCGCCTCGAATGTTTCGGCATTTATTATCACCGGCGACGTTGCTCTGAGTGCTGATTTCGGTGCTTCCACGATTTCTGGATCAATTACCAATCGCGTCGGTAAGGTGAATATTCTGGGCACTCCAAATGACTTTGCCGATGTGAACCTCGGATCAACGGCAATCGGCGCGGACGGAGCATTCTCCGGCACTGCGACTGGCGGCGAGTTTGTACCCTTTGGCACCGTGACTTCTAACAACAGCACCTATGAAGGGCTGATTGGTGGAGCGACCGGCACAGAGGCAGCCGGTGCTGTCAAGCTCCTGATCAACTACAATGCTGGTGGGTTAATTCGCGACACAACCGAAGTGGGCGTGTTCATCGCTGAATAAGAAAATGCGGCACCGGGCAGTCTTGCGGCTGTCCGGTGGCCAACCCAATAGTTTTGGGCGCCAATCTGACACGTTGGCCGAACACTGCGGTCATTCTGAAATTCTGATCCCAAAAAAATGATATCCGACGCCTGGAAATGCCGCGCGGTATTTATTGGCATGGCGAAAACCGCCTGCGCGGGTGCTCCTCTCGTCTAAATTTGGGAAATGCCCGCATTTGTTTTTCCAAAACAGCCTATACATTCATCTTGAAACGCTTTAGCTGCCGCCAACTGGCTTTGATTGGCCGGACACTTTTAGCGATCCCGCGACATGCTGGAATTTGGCCTCGGGAAACTGCTAAACCCTGCAAACGCAACAATGGATATCAAACCTGTCGTGATACAAGCACTCGCCGACGCTCTGGAACAACGCGGATACACCACCCTGACACCTGTGCAGGAAGCGGTGGCCAAAACTGAACTTGATGGGTCCGATTTGCTGGTCTCAGCCCAAACCGGGTCTGGTAAGACGGTTGGCTTTGGTCTGGCGATCGCGCCAAACCTGCTGGGCGGCGAGGAAAAGTTCGCGCAGGCCCAAAGCCCACTGGCGCTGGTCGTCGCCCCGACACGCGAACTGGCCTTGCAGGTGAAACGTGAACTGGCCTGGCTTTACGCCAAAGCGGGCGTGGTTGTGGCGTCCTGTGTGGGCGGCATGGATATGCGCGATGAACGGCGCGCATTGGCGCGCGGGGCGCATATTGTGGTCGCCACACCGGGTCGGCTGCGCGATCATATCATGCGCGGCTCGCTTGATATGGGCAGTTTACGCGCGGTTGTGCTGGATGAAGCGGACGAAATGCTGGATCTTGGGTTTCGCGAAGATCTGGAATTCATTCTTGGCGAGGCCCCCGAGGACCGCCGCACTTTGTTGTTTTCCGCAACCGTGCCCCGTTCGATTGTAACGCTGGCTAAACGCTATCAAAAAGACGCGGTTCGCGTTGTTACAACATCAGAAAATTCGCAACATTCCGATATCGAATACCGGGCCATGTCGGTGTCTCCGCGTGACAGCGAAAATGCGATCATCAACGTGCTGCGGTATTACGAGGCCCCAAATGCGCTGGTGTTTTGCAATACCCGTGCGATGGTCAACCGCCTGACCACGCGTTTTTCAAACCGGGGATTTTCGGTTGTTGCGCTGTCTGGCGAGTTGTCGCAAAACGAACGCACCCATGCTTTGCAGGCGATGCGTGACGGGCGAGCGCGTGTTTGCGTGGCAACCGATGTGGCTGCCCGGGGAATTGATCTACCAAACCTCGAGCTGGTGATCCACGCAGACCTGCCAACAAATTCCGAGACTATGCTGCACCGCTCTGGGCGCACCGGGCGCGCGGGGCGCAAGGGCGTCAGCGTGTTGATCGTTCCACCGAAGGCCCGGCGCAAGGCTGAGAGCCTGCTGCGGGGCGGCAAGCTGAAAGCCCAATGGGGCGAAGCACCATCGGCCGAGGCTGTTGTTAAGCGCGATGAAGAACGCATGTTGGCGGACCCTATTTGGGAGCAAACGCTGAGTGATGCTGAAAAGGCGTCGGCCAAAAAGCTGACCGACCTTTATGACGTCGAAAAGATTGCCGCCACTTATCTGCGCCTGTTCAATTCCCGCCAATCCGCGCCCGAAGAATTGATGCCGGTCGGTGCGGCTGGCGCACCACAGCCACGCGCCCCGTTTGGCCCAAGCGTTTGGTTTTCCGTTGCTGGTGGGCGGGCACAAGATGCCGAACCGCGCCGCCTGTTGCCAATGTTGTGTAAAGTCGGGAACCTGACCAAGGAAGACTTTGGCGCGATCCGGGTTCAGCAAGATTTGTCCTATGTTGAAATTCGCAAAGCCAGCGTGCCACAGTTTTTGGCCAGCGTCGGAAAAAACATGACCGTCGAGGCCGGTGCAAAGCTGGTGCAACTG
>JAHRVD010000162.1 GCA_019090845.1 Marinosulfonomonas sp. | reverse complement strand
CCCCCCATATCCACCCCCGCGCTTGTGCCAGAACAAGCGGCCCAGCAATAGGAGCCGCAAAAGCGCCGATCGAGCCGACCAGTCCAAACGCAAGGTTCGGGGACGGCAGCAAACCGCGCCCGTTCGCCGGTCGGTTCAGTATATGAACCTGGCCCACATCAAACACATTGAAAATCGACCACAGCACGAGCATCGCAATCGGAACAACCGCCAGAGCCAGATGAACGCGGTTTTTGGCAGCTGCCCAGATCAATGCAGGAAACAGGAAAAGGGCGGTGTATTTTGTTAAGAGCGCGACACCAAAAATGCCAAATCCCGCAAGAGCCGCGCGGCTGCCCGGCCCGGGTTTAGTCAACAGGAAAACAGCCCAGATCAGCATTGCCAACAGTGGAACATCGACCATCAGGTTTTGGTTGATTAGAAACCCCGGACTTATCGCCAGCGCAGCGGTCACTATACGAGCCTGACCGGGAATGAACCGGATGGTCAGTTTGAACATACCGGCAATTGCCGCAAGCGTGAAAACGGACTGAAACAAATGCAGGATCAGTTCAGACGGGCCAAACAATGCCATCACGCCGGCCATCAGGTAAAAATAGAAATGCGGCTGGTTGGCGATGAATATCGGCTCGGATGTGTCCAGCCAATTCATCATCCCTGACATCGGATGCAACGGTGCCTGCAGAATATGTTCAGCAATCAGCAAATGTGCCGTGTCATCGAAATGCACCGGCTTGGCGATATTCAGAGCCGTCGCAAAGAGCCATAATAGCACAATGAAAACTGATGCCGACCGCCAGAAGCCACTGCCACCGATTTGCTTCATTAACCGGTTTTCCAAGTATAAAGCGCCGTTACGGCATAGTTCCATGCCGACCCCACAATGACGCCGCCCAGTGCCGACAAGAACCAGACAGTATCCATCGTTTCAAACAGATAGACGGCGATTCCCAGGTTCGCGACCGCACCAACCGCTGACGCTGCACAAAAGGTTGCCCAACCGGGCAACAGCTGCCAGCCACGCAATTGTCGGTCAAAATAGGTAAACACATTATTCACAAAGAAATTAGTGGTCATCGCAACAACCGTCGCAATTGCCTGACCGGCGGCAAAGGAAACGAACCCGCTACGAAACAAGAGCGTCAGAACAACCATGTGAACCACTATTCCCAGCGCCCCGACCATCGCAAACATAATGAATTTTGTTGGAATCCAGCGCCCAATCGTGCGCGCCAGAAGCAGCTCGATGAATTCGAGGATAACTTTATTGTCCAGTTTGCTTTCGCCGGCCTCACGTTCACGAAACTCATATGGAACCTCGCGCAACGCTATCTTGCCCCCCGGCGCCGACAGGATATCGAGAAGTATTTTATAACCAACACCGGTCAGATCGCCGACCCGTTCGCGCAAGCAATTTGACCGGATCAGGAAAAACCCGCTCATCGGGTCTGTCAGTTCGACACCGGTCATACGCTTGGACAGGCGTGTGGCCAGTTCCGACAGCCGGCGCCGGTTCTGTGACCAGTCGCCAAATCCACCGCCCTCGGCGTAGCGCGATCCGACAACCATATCGACGCCTTCGGAATACAGAATGTCCAGCATTTTTGGCAGCGCCGTTTCATCATGCTGCAGATCGCCGTCAATCAGCGCAACAACCGGGGCAGTGGTAGCCAGCATGCCTTCGATAGCTGCGCTGGACAATCCGCGCCGCCCGACCCGCTGCAAGCAGCGGACCTGCGGATATTCACTGGCAAGATCACGAACGATGTCGGCCGTTCTGTCCGGGCTATTGTCATCAACAAATATGATCTCAAAGCGCAGCGGTGTCAGAACAGCGCTAAGCACCGAGATAACTTTGCGGACATTCTGGCTTTCGTTGTAGGTGGGAACCACAATCGCAATGTCCAGACCAGCCGCCTTATCAGGCTGATGCTGGTTTTGTCGCGGGGCCACGACATGTTGCCCAACTACGGGTTTGGCCGCAATATCCTCGCTTTTCATTCGGAGAAGTTCCCCAATCCTGACAACAGAATAATCAGTCAAATCTGCTGGCTTGAACTATTACCTGCAAACGGCTTTTCTGACCAGTAGCATTACAAAGTTGCGAGTGTGATGGGTGATGGGTGATTTACTGCAATCAGGTAGCGGCACAGCAAACCTGTTTTCGTATGACATGACCGGTGCCGCAGTCTGCTAATGCGCCCGGCTGGCAATTTTATGTGCCGCCTCAAGCCCACCAATTCGGCGCAACAGATCGACGATCTGCCCGATACCCTGATTATTGCGAAGGCTTGCAAATACAAACGGCCCGTCACCGCGCATCCGGGCGGCATCACGCTCCATGACATCCAGCGACGCACCAACATAGGGGGCCAGATCGGTTTTATTGATGACCAGAATGTCAGATTTGGTGATCGCCGGACCACCTTTGCGCGGAATTTCCTCGCCCGCGGCAACATCAATCACATAGATCGTAACGTCGGCCAGTTCCGGGCTGAACGTGGCGGCCAGATTGTCGCCACCCGATTCAATCAACACCAGATCAAGGTCATCGTGTCGGCCACGCAACTCTGCCACCGCTGCCAGATTGATCGAGGCATCCTCGCGGATTGCGGTGTGCGGGCAGCCGCCGGTTTCTACGCCGATAATGCGGTCTTGCGCCAATACCTGAAGGCGCAACAACGCATCGGCATCTTCGCGGGTGTAAATGTCGTTGGTAATCACCCCAAGTGAAAATTCGCCTGACATGGCGCGGCACAACGCGGCCGTCAAAGTGGTTTTGCCCGCACCGACCGGCCCGCCAATGCCCACCCGAAGTGGTCCGTTTGGTGATGT
>JAHRVD010000161.1 GCA_019090845.1 Marinosulfonomonas sp. | reverse complement strand
GCTTTGGGCATATGTTGCAGCATCACACCGCCACCGCGCCAGCTTAGCCGGCCAGCTTGGGTGCGCATGTTCGCAAACGACACAGCAAACCGTGTCGGCAATTGTTCGGACTGGGCGAAATATGTCTCGGCGCAGGTGCACAGCGAACCACCCGCAATCGGCGTGATCCCCTGATAAGGTTCCATTCCTCGGCCCTGATCTATCAACACCGCAAAAAAGCCCTTGCCGATCTGCGCAAACGGATCACCCGCTGGATCAAGCCGATCCTCGTCATAGCTGGCATAGGCGCGAATTTGCGCCGGTTCGCCATTTTTTCCGGGGCCATAGTAATCCGTTGCGATCAGACGCGCCGGTCCGTCACCACGAATTTGCAACGACAGCTTCCAGCGCAGATCAACCATCTGGCCGATCAGCGCGGTCAACAGCACAGCTTCGGCGACCAACGCTTCGATCACGGGCGGGTAATTATGCTGCTGCAAAACCCCGTCCAGCACCGCGTCAAGCCGGGCGACCCGGCCGCGAATATCGCTCCGGTCAAGCTGAAATGGCAGGACGGTATCGTCCCAGGCAATTTGTGATCCAAGCGACATGGGGTTTCCTTACGCATCGTTGGTTGGCATATCCGCACTATATAGGCGCAGCAACCGGCGGCAAAAGGGTGAAAACGGATGATTCGAAGGTACGGTGAAGCGGTTCAGCCAGGCAAACCCTATCGAAAACGGCCCGGCGCCTATGCCGTCATCGCCCAAGACAATGCTGTTTTGCTAACCCATCAGGCCTTTCCCAGATCCGAGTTTCAACTGCCCGGCGGCGGGATTGACCCCGGCGAATCGCCCTATCAGGCCCTGCGCCGCGAAGTCATTGAGGAAACCGGCTGGTCGATAACCGGTCTGCGAAAGCTGGGCGTTTATCGCCGGTTCGTCTTTATGCCGGAATACGACATGTGGGCAGAAAAGATCGCCCATGTCTTTCTGGCCCGCCCGGTGCGCGCCCAATCCAAGCCCAGCGAACACGGGCACACCGCTGTCTGGACCTCTGCAAAAACAGCAATCGACCTGCTCGCAAACGATGGTGATCGAGCCTTCGTCCGACGGCAATTTATCTAGGCCCGTTTATTTGGGTCCATCAAATTCAACCATCACAACAGATATGTCGTCAGGGAAATCCTTGTCGCCTGAAAATGTCACCAAATCCCACATCAATGTTTCAAAAAATGCCGCGCCGCGCAGCCGGGCGTTGCGACGCAGCACCTGCGCCAGACCATCCTCATCCAACATTCCGCCATCAGGGGCCGGGCATTCAGTAATCCCGTCAGACATTAAAAACAGCCTGTCACCGGGCATTAGCTTTAGTTGAAAATCCTGCCAATCCGCGTTTTCAATCAAGCCTACGGGCATGCCACCGTCTCCGACCATTTCAATCGAACCGCCAGCGCGCTGGATTACCGGATGCGGATGACCGCATTGGGTCAGGGTGACGTCACCGGTGATCAAATCCAAATGCCCAAGCAGCATGGTGAAATACAGCTCGGTCTCGATGTTTTCCAGAATAAGACGGTTCAGATCACGCGCCACATCACAGGGTGGCCGGGCAACAATTTCCCCGTCAGCGTTACGCGCCAGCGCCAGATTCTGTTCCGGCTCTGACCCCGACAGATGACCCGCCAAACGTGCCGTCATCAGTGCCGATGCAACACCGTGCCCCGATACATCCATCGCGAAAACCCCGACCTGTGTTTGGGAAATCGGAAAATGTCCCACCAGATCGCCGCCGACATGGCCGCTGGGCCGCAACATTAACGACAGCTTCGCACTGTCAAACTCGACAAATGGTTCACGCAAAAGCGATTGCTGCAAATTGCGGGCCTCAACCAGATCACGGTTCAGCGATTCATATAGTGTGCTGATTTCTGCCAGCGTTTCGCTGACCAGCCGATTTTTTTCGTTCAGCTCACGCTCCATTTCCAAAACCCGTTCGCCGGCACGTATTCGGGCCAGAAACTCGGTTGCGGCCACCGGCTTGGTAAGGAAATCATCCGCCCCGACATCCAGCCCATGCGCAACTTCGACCTTTTCGGACTTTGACGTGAGCAGAATAAAATACCCATTGCTGGCGCGATCCAGTTTCCGGAATCGGCGACACAATTCTAGCCCGTCCATGCCCGGCATCATCCAATCACTTACAATCAAATCAATTGGATGCTTGTTCAGCATTTCCAGCGCTTCCACGCCCGACCCAGCCTCGACAACAGAATAGCCCCAACGCGACAAATATACCGACAAAATGCGCCGCTGCGAACGGCTGTCATCAACAAGCAAAACCTGTTTGATCTTTAGCCGTCGGTGGTCCGCTTGCGACCCCGGCCTTTCCCGTTCATCAAAATTCAAATTCACACTCTCCCTCACTAATCGCCCCAAATTGGCCCCATCCGGTTTATGGCCGCTTAATTCTAAAATGCTTCCTATCGGGCACGTCAGCGCTCATACCCCGTTAACTTCCGGCCGCTAAAT